>JBJEOD010000247.1:0-8512 GCA_051880535.1 Acutalibacteraceae bacterium
AGCTGTCCCTAGTACGAGAGGACCGGGATGGACGCACCTCTGGTGCACCAGTTGTTCTGCCAAGGGCATAGCTGGGCAGCTACGTGCGGATTGGATAAACGCTGAAAGCATCTAAGCGTGAAGCCAACCTCAAGATTAGATTTCCCATAGCATAAGCTAGTAAGGTCCCCGGAAGACTACCGGGTTGATAGGCCGCAGGTGTAAGCATAGTGATATGTGTGCTGGGCGGTACTAATAGACCGAGGGCTTGACCTATTTATTTTCGTTCCTCACTTCTTTTACTTTGTTCGGTTTTTTGGGTGCGAGCTGACATTTAATAGAAGCAATCGGTTTCCCCGGTTGCTTTTTGTTTTTAAAATGCCTTTATGCTTTCAAATTAGAATACCGACTCCTTGTATGTTTCAATTATTTTGTCTAAATTGTTTATTTTTTGTAGAGCGGTTGACTTTTTCTTA
Source organism: Acutalibacteraceae bacterium (assembly GCA_051880535.1). Lineage (GTDB taxonomy): Bacteria > Bacillota > Clostridia > Oscillospirales > Acutalibacteraceae > UBA737. The sequence goes on from JBJEOD010000247.1 coordinate 456, forward strand.
AAATTATGGTACACTCATGACATAAATTGATTGATAAAACTAAGACTATATTAAAAGAATAGTTGGGGGAAGTAAGTTAAATGAATAATCAAACCAAAGCCTCTGATGATTATAATGTAATAGATTTATTGCATATTGCAAAAGCGCTTTGGCAACGTGCTTGGATTATAATTCTCTCCGCTCTGGCGGCGGCGGGAGTCGGCTTTTTTATTTCGGCGTTTACAATTGCGCCTAAATATTCTTCGCAGATTTTGCTGTATGTCAATAACAGCTCTGTTTCACTCGGAAATACAAGCTTCAGCATCAGCGCATCTGATATAAGCGCTTCTCAAAGCCTTGTAAAAACCTACGGCGTTATTTTAAAGAATAGGACAACCCTTGAAAAGGTTATCGATGAAACAGGCGTACCTTATACATATTCACAGCTTTCGGCAATGATAGACACTGCCGCGGTAAACGATACCGAGGTAATGCGGGTGACGGTCACCTCGATTGACCCGTATGAGGCTTCAAAGATTGCCAACTGTATAGCCGAGGTTCTGCCTACAAGGATTTCGGAGATTATTGAAGGCTGTTCTATGGAGGTAATCGATTCGGCGGTTCCTAACACCAACAAGATTTCACCGAATATCACTAAGTTCACGGCGCAGGGCTTTATTATCGGCTTTGTGATTGCCGCGGGTATACTTGTCGTTCTTGCGATTATGGACGATACGATTCACGACGAGGATTATATCATCAACACCTACGATTACCCGCTTCTCGCCGTAATTCCCGACCTGTCAACCGCAGACTCCACCAAGTATGGCTATCGCAAGACTTCAAAGAAGCAGTAAAGGGGGCGTTTGTCATATTTAACGGTAATAAAAAGAAAAAATCTCATTTCACGGCGAATGACAGTAAAAAGCTTTTCCAAAAGAATATGGATTTCACCGTTTCTGAGCAGTATAAGCTGCTCAGAACCAACCTCTCCTTTACACTGCCGGAGGACGTCAAGTGTCCGATTATCGGCGTGACCAGCTCTATGAGGGGCGAAGGTAAAAGCACAACGGCTGTAAACCTTTCCTATGCTTTAGCCCAGAGCGGTAAAAAGGTAATTCTTATTGACGGAGATATGCGTCTGCCCAGTATAGCTAAAAAGATGAGGATGGAAAACACAAGCGGTCTTTCCAATCTGCTTTTCAGTTATGACAGTGAGCAGCTGGAGAATTACAAATCCCAGTATTTAGACAACTGGTATATCGTCCCGTCAGGCGAGCTTCCGCCTAACCCCTCTGAGCTGTTAGGCTCGCGCAAGATGGGAAGGCTTCTAAACCGCCTTTCGGAAAGCTTTGATTACATTGTAATCGACTTCCCGCCCGTAAACATTGTGTCCGACGCGCTCGCCGCATCAAAGCTTATCACGGGAATGATACTTGTAGTAAGAGAGGATTATACCGAGAAAAAGGAGCTTGAGGCGTGTGTACGCCAGTTAAAGCTTTCGGACGTCAATGTTCTCGGCTGTCTGCTTAACGGAGCAAAATCAGGCAAAAACTCCTACGGTAAGTATAAAAAATACTATAAATCCTATTATTCGAGAGCCTGACAGGTATGATAGATATACACACGCATATTTTACCTCGGCTTGACGACGGAAGCGCGGGTGTTTCGGAAAGCCTGCGGATGCTCGGAGCAATGAAGCGGCAGGGCGTGCAAGCGGTTGCCGCGACCCCGCATTTTGAGGCTCACCGAGAAGCTGTTGACAGCTTTCTCGAACGCCGCGCAAAATCCTTTGAGGAGCTTTCCGAGGTGCTGACTGAGGATATGCCTGAAATAAGGCTCGGCGCGGAGGTGCTCTACTACGAGGGAATCGGCCGAATGACGGGACTTGAAAGGCTTTGTATAGAGGGTACCGGGCTTTTGCTGCTTGAAATGCCCCTTACCGAATGGTCCTCATACACATTGAGGGAAACCGTCAATCTCGCCCGCTCGGGGGCGGTTCGGGTTGTGATAGCGCACTTTGAACGCTGTATTTCCGCCCAGAAGAGGGGCACGCTTGATTATCTGCTTGAAAACGATCTGTTGATTCAGTCAAACGCCTCCTATTTTTTGGAGCGACGTACAAGCAGAAAAGCCCTTTCTCTTTTAAAGAAGAATAAAATTCATTTTCTCGGCTCCGACTGTCATAATATGAAGGAGCGGCCGCCCTGTCTCGGCGCGGCATATAATCTGATAGGCAAAAGGCTCGGCGAGCATTTCACCGACGAAATGCAGAGCTTTGCATATAATATGTTCTCCGGTGAGGAGCGGCAGTACATATATAAAAACCTATAAATTTAAAATTTTTTTGGAAGGATGTTATTTATGAAAAAAACATTTGCCTTGGTTGTAACAGTTATTCTGATGCTTTCCGCCTGCATTCCCGCCTTTGCGGTTAACGGCAGCTTTACGGGAAGCCCGACAAACAATTCAGACCCCACCTTAGTAGACGTAAGCAGCACGGTTCCCGGCTTTAACGGTAACCTTGTTCTCACTCCCTACAAAAACCGCACCAATCTTTCTGCAGAGAAAAAGCAGCAGTTAGAGACCTCTTATCAGCAGATTGCCGAGGCCGCAGACCTCACCGCGATTGTTCCCGATATTAAGACCGTTGCCGCTGACGCTAAGGTTGAGGTTAAGGACCTCGCCGTAAGCGACCTCTTCTTCGCAGATGTTGAGGGCGCGGTTGCGAACGAATCGGGCACATACACAATCACAATGAAATGCGATAACCTTGACAAGTTTGTGTCGCTTTTATGCTACAGTGACGGAAAATGGACAGTTATAAAGGACGCCAAGGTTGATTCCAACGGAAACCTCGTCTTCACTACCAATGTTCTCGGTGCGTTTGCGACCGTTGTATCCACCGAAGGCTCCGGCGCGGTAAAGCCCCAGACAGGCGAGAAATTCCCCTGGGTTTATGTTGTATTAGCGGGTGCCTCCGCCGCCGCCCTTGTTGTTATTGCCGTTGTTGCGGTAAAGACTAAAAAAAAGGGATAAGGTAGCTTTAAGTGAACGGAAGGAAAAAGGATCGAAGAAGCTATCTTAAATACGCCGCTGCCGCGTTGCTGTTAATAATGTTCGTTTCTATTGCCTTGCTGCTTTTAAACCTCTGGGAAAAGCGGCAGGGCTCTTTCCCGATACAAGAGGTTGATGGCAGTCTGCGCGAAACCGTCGAGCTTTACGGTCAAAGCTATGTTCTTAACGAGGATATTGAGACCGTACTTGTAATGGGACTTGACAAGTTTGACGGCGATATCGACAATACTTCATACAATAACGACCAGCAGGCAGACTTTTTGATGCTCTTCGTATTCGATAACAAAAATAAAGAGTGCACCGCCCTGCAGATCAACCGCGATACAATGACCGAGATTAATATACTCGGAGTTGCGGGGCAAAAAATTGATACCGAAACAAAGCAGATTGCCCTGTCGCATACCTACGGCAACGGAAAGCAGGTAAGCTGCCGTAACACGGCGGACGCCGTTTCGGGTCTGCTGTACGGCGTTAAAATTGACCGTTACCTTTCGGTGACTATGGACGCCGTGCCTGTTTTTAACGATATGGTTTCGGGGGTTACCGTTGAGGTGCTTGACGATTTCACGGGCATTGACGACACCCTTGTAAAGGGGGAAACGGTCACCCTTATGGGGGAGCAGGCGTTGCGCTATGTCCGCACCCGCTACGGTATGGAGGACAGCACCAACGAGCACCGAATGAAGCGTCAGCAGCAGTATATCCGCGGCCTTTACGAAAAGACGAAGGAAACCGTTTCGCAGGACGAGAGCTTTATTGCCGAGGCGACGCTCAGGCTGTCGGATTATATGGTTTCCAACTGCACGGTGAATCAGCTTGAGACCTTGTTCGGAAAGATTTCCTCCTATAAATTTAACGGAATAAGCAATATTGAGGGCGAATCGCAAAAGGGCGAGGAGTTTATTGAGTTTTATCCCGACGAGGAATCGCTTAAAAAGCTGGTTGTTGAGCTGTTCTATAAGCCCGAGGAATGATTTTTCGGAAACGTTGATTTTGTTGAATAATTGTAACGGACGGTTGGAAGCTGTTCGTATAAATAAAGCCGCCGACAAGGCAGGGTTAAGCCTGCTGTCGGCGGCTTTTGTGAGCTAACCGTCAAGTCTCAGAGTGCCGATTAGCTCAAAGGTGTCTAAATTGTAGTACTGTAATTCATAGGGGGCGGCGACATAGAAAATGTTTCCTATATACAGCCCGCGGCAGTTTTGTTCGCTCTTAATGTTAAGATTTGCTTTAAGCCTTTGAACAAATTTTCCGTCCTGATAGGAGTAAACATAATATTCAACCCCGTATGAGCCCCAGGCGGGGAAGCCGATAATGTTTTTGCCGTAATCCGCAAGGGTTGCCTTGTGGTTGTAAAGCGCGTCTGAGGTATAGGCGGGGACGTCTGTTTTGGAGCTTTCGGTCACGTTGGCGGGGTTGCTTATATCAAACATAGAAAGCTTGATAAGCCCTGTTCTGCCCGTATTCTCGTCGGCGTTTTTGCCAAGCCCTAACAGCTTACCCCCATAGGGGAAAAGATAGCTTGAAAAGCCCGGGATTTTAAGACTGCCGATTATCTTCGGATTGTCGGGGTCGCTTACATCCACGCTGAAAAGCGGGTCGACCTGACGGAAGGTGACGAAAAATGCGGTATCCCCCATAAAGCGAGCCGAGTAGACCCTCTCGCCGCGGGCAATGTCGGTGATTTTTCCGCGTTCCTTTAAATTTCCGTCCAGAATCACGAGTGTATTTACGCTGTTGTCTGCTGCGATTGCCGCGCGGTCGATAATTTCGTTGGAGGCGACTGTAGAGTCTGCCGTTTCGCTTTTTATCTCACCGCTTTCGGAGCTGTCGGAATTTACGGTGTAATCGGTCAGCACAAAGCGGAAAAAGCCCTTGTATTCGTCAATTGAAAATTGATTCAAAAGACTGCCGTTTAATTTCCCAGTTGCTTTAAGGGTGATTTCGCCCCCGTCAAGGGAGAAGCGCGCAACCTGTGTCAAGCCGTCGCCGTCCGCATAGCCGCAGACTATGATGTTTTCGGTGCTTGCATATACGGTGTAGCTGCCGCCCAATACCGATTGGGTGCCGTAAAGAGCGCCGTCATTAATGTCGTAGCCGCAGAGCACGGTGTATTCGGGGTAGCCGCAGTTGTCGTAAAAGCGGACGGTCTCCGCCCCGACCGCACCGTCATAATCCTTGCAGTAAACCGACGGCACAAAGGTCTCGGCTCTTGATTTCTGAATTTTGTCGGTGTTTACGGTGTAATTCGAGATAACGTAAAGTCTGCCGCCGATAAGCCTTGAATCCGAATAATATCCGCTTTGCGTACAGCGGGTAAGCTCTTTGAACCCGCCGGGGTCGGTAACGTCAAAAATCACCGCGACAGAGTTGACGGCATCCCCTGAATAGCTTTGACCGCACACCACAAGCCGGTTGCCGCTTAAATACATATCTGCATTGTAAATTCCGTCTATCTCAATGCTTTTAAGCTGACGGGGCTTTTTCGCCGTGACGTCGATTATTTTTATTATTACGCCGTCCTGATTTGAGGTATAGGACAGAATATAAATATATTTACCGTCGGTCTTTACAATGTCCGCCTCGTCGACGCCCTCAACCTGAAGGGTGGTTCCGCTGTGATCCGTGCCGCCGTCCGCGTTGTCGGAGGCTGCGTTTGTCCCCGCCTCGGACTTGGTGGTATAACTTGCCGTTCCGTTTGTCCCTGTGTCGGATTCTTCGGCTGCATATAAAAAAACCTCGTCGTCCGCAGTGCCGTAATTCCTTATTTTATCCCAGATAGTGGTCTTGAATTTTTTAACGCTGTCGTAAATATCGTCATAGGTCTGCACGGTCTTCATTGCGGCGGTGTTATCCACCGAATTAACCTTAACGCCCCGCCGTCCCGTTACAACGCCCGCGGAAAAGAGCAAAGCCGCGCAAAGCACCGCCGCCACCGCCGTGCCGAAAATCGCCCTGCCGCTCCTTTTAGGGGCGGGCGTTTTACCCGCCTCAGCCATTCTGCGGCGCGTTTTGTCCTTTATATAGCCGTCGGGCTTTATGCTGTTCATTTGGTTTTTATAGCTGTTCTGAAAGCTCATAAATCCTCCGCCTTTACTGTTTTTTTAAGCCGTCCCCGCGCTCGGGAGAGCCTGGTTTTAACGGTTGAGGGGTTGGTGCCTGTAAGCTCGGCGATTTCCGCCACCGAATAGCCCATATAATAATACAGGTGTATCACGGTGCGGTATTTTACGGGAAGCCTTAAAACCTCCGAAAGCGCGTTTTCGCAGTCTTCGGGTGACTGTGCGGGAATATTCTCGTCAAGGGGCTCGGTTTTCTTAAACCACGCCGAGGAAAGCAGACTGTTACTGCAATTTACCGTTATTCTTATAAGGGTTGCCTTGACATGCTCCTCGGACTGCATTTTGCCCCATACCCGCATATAGCGCAAAAATACCTCCTGCAGAATATCGTCGCTGTCGCTTCGGTTGCCTGTGCGCACAAAGGCAAGCCGATAAACCTCGTCGGCGTATTTTCGGAATGCCGCCTCGGGCGTTGCATAGTCCATTGAGTTCAACTGTTCAGCGCTGTTCATTTATCTTCCCCCTCGCCTGTAATACCGACAAGCGGCGCAAAAGGTTTCAAATTTTTTCAAAAAAATAATTATTTTCCTTTTTTAAAGCCTGTAAGCTGTTTTAATACGTATTATTATAAAAGGGCGCTTTTTACACCGAGCGCCCTTTAAAAATAAGCCCTTAATTGTATTCCATGTCCCAGCCTGAAATTCTTTGCTTCATTTCATCGATGCCTAAAATTCCGTAGGCAAAGCCCTTTTTGATAAGCTCGGGCGGGACGAACTCGTCATACTTTTCAAAAAGCGGCACTTCGCCGGGGTAGACAAGCTCCAAGGGCTCTATCGGTTGCTTCGCCGTTTCGGCAAGCACCTTGAAAAACTCCTCCTTGGTCGCCTTCATTTTAAACTCGATAAAATAAGGCCGTGCCGAGTCGAGGGCGGAAAGCCCTAACTTTTCGGCGCATTTGAGCTTTAAAAACCGCTCGATTGCCAGAAACGCATATGTGCCGAGCCACGGGAAAAGACACCACATATCCCCGCCTAAGTTAATAAGCGGGTCGCGCGTAATGCCCGAAAGCCGTGCGGCGCTCCTTGCTTCGCTAAGACGGGCTACCGCGTTTTTCATTAAATAGGGGTAGCTTTTTTCCTCGCTTAAAACATCTCGCATACGTTCAAGCACGCGGGTGTTAATGTCCCCCGGGCACTGCCCGAAATAGGCGGGAACCTTGCCCCGCACCTTAGTGCAGTAGACAAGGTGACGCTTGTGGTCCACCTCCTCCACAATCCAGACGTGACCCGCTATAGCGATTTTCTCCCCCACAGGCGGCGGCATTACGATTGTGCCTAACTCCTCGGCTTCGCTCCTTACGGTGTATTCCTCATTTTCCTTAAAAACGGCATAAAATTTAAAGGAATTGGTCTGCCGCTCGCCCGAAAGACCTACAATAAGCCCGCCCTCCTCGGTGCGCTCTATCTGCTCGGTTTCCAATAAGTGTCTTAGGAGAATTTTATAGTCCTCCTTAGAGATACTATGAAAATAGCTTAAGGTAAGCACCTTCTGCGCAAGCGCGGCGGGAGTAAGCTCGCCCGACGAGGCTAAGGTAGCCATTGTCTGGTGGTACAAAAGGCTGTAGGGCAGGCGGTCGGTTTTGGGAGGCTCCACAAACCGCTCCTCAATATAAAGCTGAACAAGGGCTATGCCCTGTAAAAGCTCCCAGGGCATTGTCTCGGGCAAAAGCGCCCGCGCCTCGGGCTGTTCCTCCCGCATTACAAACCACATTTCGGGCGGCAGATCCCGCCTGCCTGTGCGCCCCATTCGCTGTAAAAATGACGAAACCGTAAAGGGGGCGTTTACCTGAAAGGCGCGCTCAAGCCTGCCTATATCAATGCCTAACTCTAAGGTGGCGGTGGTAACGGTGGTCATATTCTGCCCGTCGTCCTTCATAAC
>JBJEOD010000248.1:0-8499 GCA_051880535.1 Acutalibacteraceae bacterium
GGAGTTTATAAATTCAAGCTCGTCCGTAACCGACATATCGCAAAATTCCATAATGTTTTTGCCGCCGACCGTGACCGCTAAATATTCGGGCTTAAGCCTTCTGCCATGGCAGTCGGGACAGGGCTTCTCGGTCATATAGCTTTCAATCTCGGCGCGGGCGTAATCGCTGGAGGTCTCCTTATAACGGCGTTCAAGATTGTTAATAACCCCCTCGAACGGTGCTTCGTAGCTACCGCCGCCCAATGTGTTGCCCCTTTTAAGCTTTAGCTTTACACCGCCCGTTCCGTAAAGCACGGCGTTTTTCGCTTCGTCGGGCAAATCCTTAAACGGGGTGCTAAGGTCAAAGCCGTAATGCTCGGCAAGACCGTTATAAAACATAGTCGCAACCGTTCCCGCGTCGGGAGCAAACCAGGAATTAACCCCCCAGCCCGAGGCTCTTATCGCGCCGTCAAGCAGGGATTTGCTTTCGTCGTTAATAACAAGTCTCGGGTCTACCTTCATAAAAATTCCAAGCCCCGTACAGGTAGGGCACGCGCCGAAAGGACTGTTAAAGGAAAACATTGTGGGGGTAAGCTCTGGTATGCTTATTCCGTGCTCGTCGCAGGCAAAGCTCTGGGAGAACTGCAGCTCCTCCCCGCCTATCACGTCAACCGCGATAAGGCCGCCCGAAATTCCTGCGGCGGTCTCTATGCTCCCCGCAAGGCGGGAGCGTATTTCCTCCTTAACCACAAGGCGGTCAACGACAATCTCAATCATATGCTTTTTATTTTTTTCAAGCTTTATTTCCTCGGAAAGGTCGTACATATTGCCGTCAATCCGAACTCTTACATAGCCCTGCTTTCTCGCGTGCTCAAGCTCCTTTGTATGCTCGCCCTTTCTGCCCTTTACTACAGGTGACAAAACCTGAATTTTACTCCCCTCGGGCAGAGCCATAACCCTGTCCACAATCTGGTCGGTGGTCTGCTGGCTTATCTCCTTTCCGCATACAGGGCAATGCGGCACGCCCACCCGCGCATAGAGCAGGCGCAGATAATCGTAAATCTCTGTGACCGTTCCGACGGTAGAGCGCGGGTTTTTGGAGGTGGTTTTCTGGTCTATTGAAATCGCGGGAGAAAGCCCCTCAATGCTGTCCACATTCGGCTTTTCCATCTGACCTAAAAACTGTCTTGCATAGGAGGAAAGCGACTCGACATACCGCCTTTGTCCCTCCGCATATATAGTATCGAAGGCAAGGGAGGATTTGCCGCTACCTGACAGTCCCGTAAAGACAATCAGCTTGTCCCTCGGTATTTCAACGTCCACATTTTTTAAATTATGCTCGCAAGCACCCTTGATTATTATTTTGTCGTTTGCCATTTATTCAAGTCCTTTTAAAGGCTATTTGCCCTCTCTTAATTTATTTATTTTATCGCGCAGGTAAGCCGCATGTTCAAATTCAAGTATCTTCGCCGCCTGCTTCATTTCGTTTGTAAGTCGTTTAATCTCCGCCTCGCGCTCCATTTTAGACATCTTTGAAACAGGCTTATCGTTTTTAACCTTTGTACCGATTTCTATAACGTCGCGCACGTCCTTTATAACCGTTTTAGGCGTAATTCCGTGCTCCTCGTTATAGCGGTGCTGTATCGTCCTGCGGCGCTCGGTTTCGGTAATCGCCCTCTCCATTGAGGGTGTTATGCTGTCGGCATACATTATAACCTCGCCGTCGGCGTTTCTCGCGGCTCTGCCCACCGTCTGCACAAGGGAGGTTTCACTCCGAAGGAAGCCCTCCTTGTCCGCGTCTAATATAGCGACAAGCGAGACCTCGGGAATATCCAGTCCCTCCCGCAAAAGGTTGATGCCCACAAGCACGTCAAACTCGCCTAAGCGCAAATCACGGATAATCTCCATTCGCTCCATTGTGTCAATGTCGTAGTGCATATACCGCACCTTAATCGACAAATCATTCAGATAATCGGTCAAATCCTCTGCCATTTTCTTTGTAAGGGTGGTAATAAGCACCCTTTCCTTGCGGGAGACGCGGACATTGATTTCGGAAACCAAATCGTCAATCTGACCCTCCGACGGGCGTACCGAAATTTTCGGATCCAAAAGCCCTGTCGGGCGGATAACCTGCTCGACAATCTGCGCCGCGTGCTCTTTTTCAAAGTCGCCCGGGGTTGCCGAAACAAAAACCGCCTGATTTACGTGGCTGTAAAACTCCTCAAAATTAAGCGGTCGGTTATCGAAAGCCGAGGGGAGCCTGAAGCCGTACTGCACAAGGTTTTCCTTTCTCGCGCGGTCGCCGCCGTACATACCCCGCACCTGCGGAAGCGTCACATGGGACTCGTCCACAAAAAGCAGGTAATCGTCGGGGAAATAGTCAAGAAGTGTAGACGGAACGCTGCCCGGCTCTCTTCGGGATAGCACGCGGGAGTAGTTTTCAACCCCCTTGCAGGTGCCTATCTCCTTTAGCATTTCCATATCGTACTCGGTGCGCTGGCGTATCCTCTGCGCCTCGATAAGCTGGCCGTTTTCGGTAAAGAACTTTACCCGTTCTTCAAGCTCGTCCTTGATTTCTTTGAGCGCGTCCTCTAACTTTTCATTTGATACAATATAATGTGATGCGGGATAAATCGCCGCGTGGGATAAAAGTGCCTTGACCTCGCCTGTCACGGTGTTTATTTCGCTTATGCGGTCTATTTCGTCCCCGAAAAACTCAACCCTTATAGCGTTTTCATAGGCGTTTGCGGGGTAAATCTCGACCGTGTCTCCCCTTACCCTGAATTTATTTCTCACAAAATTAATGTCGTTACGCTCGTACTGCAAATCGACCAGCTTGTGTAAAAGCTCGTCGCGGTTTTTCTCCATTCCAACCCGCAAAGAAATCACCATATTTTTATAGTCGATAGGGTTACCTAACGAATAAATGCAGGAAACACTCGCGACAATTATAACGTCCCGCCGCTCGGACAGCGCGCAGGTTGCGGAGTGGCGGAGCTTGTCTATCTCGTCGTTTATAGCGGAGTCCTTTTCAATATAGGTGTCGCTCCCCGGAATATACGCCTCGGGCTGGTAATAGTCATAATAGCTTACAAAGTATTCCACCGCGTTTTCAGGAAAAAATTCTCTGAACTCTGAGCACAGCTGTGCGGCGAGGGTTTTATTGTGGGCTAAAACAAGGGTCGGCTTATTTACATTCGCGATAATATTAGCCATTGTAAAGGTTTTTCCCGAACCTGTGACGCCAAGCAAAACCTGCTCTTTTAAGCCCTTTTCAACCCCTTCGGTAAGCTTTGCTATCGCCTCGGGCTGGTCGCCGGTAGGCTTGTAATTTGAATGTAAAATAAACTTGTCCGGCATATCCTCGCCCTCTCATCATAATTACTATTCGCCAACTCATAAGAAAAAATTCGTGTAAAGATTTATCGAAAACAGGCTCAAAAATGTGCCCAAAACGGCATTACACGAATTTAGGTCACAATTTTTAATTTCACCTGAAAAATCATACTGCGCAAGCTATTATAATACTAAACAAAATCAACGGATTTATTATAACACGAAAAACTCAAAAAGTAAACAAAAAGGACAGGGTCAGTCCTTTTAATATATCTATCCTATTAATTGAGTCTTGAAACGATTTACCTCGCCTACTTCTGTTTTTCTCGTATTGCTCCCGTGCCTTCAAGATTTCCTCAAATACAAAGTCCGGTATGTCCGGCACATCAACCGCGGGATTTTCCATAATTAATCCCTTATTTACCGCAAACCTCATAGAAGTGTTCATTATGTTTTTGGAAATCTCTGCCGTACGATACGAATTTTTCGCAATATTTATATACATATTTTTAATGTGTGTACGCGTCAAATCTGTTATATACATTTTTTCAAAAACGGCAGTATATTCAGAGTCAGCGAACAGCCCCCTATTATTCCCTGCTTTATTATATTACATCTACCTGTCTGTATATTGTTTTGCAAACTGTACCCTGTATTTTCCGGGTGATATTCCCACCGATTTTTTAAAGATTCTTGAAAAATACAGCGAATCCTCATAGCCTACCGAATTGGAAATTTCATTTATTGCTGAATTTGTGTTTTCCAAAAGATATTTTGCACGCTCAATTCGTTTATTTATAATATAACTCTTTGGTGAAATTCCAATGCGCCTTTTAAATATTCTTGAAAAATAAACCGAATTAACCGAAAGCTTTTTTGATATAGCCTCAACGCTTAGCGCAGCATTATAATTCAAATCCATAATTTTAACAGCGGCTTCAACAGGATCGATGTTTCGGTTTATTTTACGGTTTAAAAATAAGTATTTAAAAAATCCATATAAAAGATTGGTTATTTCAAGGTCGTTTTCAAATGAAGAGGGTTTAGAAGATAAATCGTAAATCTCGGAAAATATGTGGTGGATTTCGTCATATAGGTTTATATGCTCTATCGGTTTGTTTCTGCTTATACCGAGTTTATTTATCATATCATCTACCGTTTGACCGTACAGACCTATCCAGCTTATGCTCCAATCCGTAAGAGCGCGGTAATGAACCCTGCTACCGGGAAACATAACCAGCAAATCGTGGTCGCCGAAAATTAAATCATTGTTGCTGTACAGTACGGCGCTTCCTTTTTTTACGAGAACAAAAAGATAGTGATTTCTTATTTCAGGACCGTATATATGATTTTTTGTATTCTCCCGCTTTCCGCAATAATAAATACCAATATCATTTCGCTGATGCAGAAAGCTCATATTTTCAGATAATGTTTTATCCAAGCTGAAAACTCCCTTTACGGTTAAATTCGGTCTTTATATTATAACGGAAAAGGTTTGAAAAGTCCATATTCAAGTTTGTTTTTTCTATTCAATATAAAGGCAGAGTGTGTATAATTGACGGTAAGGAGATGAGCATATGTTTATTTTAAAAGAAAACGGTCTCGAATTTGCATTTGATTCACCAATAGGGGTTAAAAATGAAGGCGGTTTTTATGAATCGGAAATTAACGGAGCGGTTCCTGTTCCGAAGCTTTTAAGCACAGACAGAATAATACTGCCTATAGACGAGGGTGTTGTCTTAAATGCCGACGGCGAATATGAAAACGGCGAAATAGGGTATGATTTCAATAATTTAAGCTATATATTTTGCTCAAGAGAAGGAACATTAAGTATGATCGTCATAGAACGCGACAAGAAATATTTAATGATAGCTTTAGAATGCGGATTATACTCAAAGTATTCTCTTAAAAAGGAAAACGGTTTGTATACATTAAGTATATATAACGAAAAGCCATGCAAGGTTTTTTATAAGGTCTTTGAAGATATCGTAATGCTGTGTCGGGAATATAAGCTTGTCAAAAAAATCAACGCAGTCACCTTAAAGCAAAAGGCGGCGGAAAATCCTTTGGTCAATAACCTTTTCGGTGGGGCAATATTCTGGATATGGAACGATAATTATGATGAAATAATGTATTCAGATTATGAGTGCGATGAAAACCCTCAAACAGGTGAAAAATTGCTTGAAATTGCAGGGGAGCTGAAAAGCGAGGGCGTAGATAAAGCGCTCTTTTCAATCTTTTTTGAAGGCGACAGCAAATATGTAGAAGACTTGTATAAGGAATACGGATATATATCGACACAGTACGATAATTACAATGATGTACTTAACCCCGAGCTGCTGTCCGTTATTCCGAATAACAGGGTTAAAAACTGTGATTATACTGCAAGAAGAATGAAGGATTATCCCGACGGGCTTTCTGTGGATAAGAACGGTAATCACTTGGGAGCATGGCAGTTAAAGGGATTTGACGGCAAAATGTATTCACAAAATCACCTTTGTCCCTTAGTCGGAATGGAGCGGATGCGTGACGAGGTTGCAGAAATAGTTAAAAAATATCCTTATTACAAGGGACGCTTTATTGATGTTTACGGCGGTTCAGCGGCGGAAACATGCTTTAGCCCCAAGCACCCGATAAATTCTTTTGAGGAATGTCTGAATATTAAGAAAACAGCCTTCAATAATTTGAAGGAAATGGGACTTATAGCAGGAACAGAGGACGGATTTGAGGATTTAGCAGACGAATTAATATATACCGAAGGCCTGCACAGTCCTGTTTGCTTCAGGAACGCAAACGCAGGCAGAAGACATAAAAATATGTACAACGAAACCGAAGAAAAGCATATTGATAAGCATATGCTGGATCCTAAGTGCAGAATTCCCCTTTGGGAAATGGTGTATCACGAAAACCTGCTTGCGTTTCCTTACTGGGGTGATTCAACCGACGATTCCGTTAAACAGATTAAGAAAAAGGTGCTTTTCGCTTGTCTGTTTAGATGTCAGCCGTTATATTCGTTTTCGTTAAGTAATTACAAACGGCTGAAGCCGTTTATAATTTCAAGCTATAAAAGAATAGCAGAGGTAAGTAAATATACAATAACCGAGCCGATCCCAGATTATAAAATTTTATCGGAGGATTATTCGCTTCAACAGACCGTCTTCGGCTGCCGATATTCGGTAACGGTCAACTTTGCCGAAAAAGAGCGAATTGCAGACGGAAAAATAATACCACCCGAGGATTTATTGTTTGAAATTTTGAAATGATATGAAAGATACATTTTTAATTCTGATTTTATGCGTTCTGGCGACTTCAAAGGTCACCTTGCAGGGTCAATTTGCAAAAAAAGCGGACAATACCTTTTACAATGCAATATGCTTTAATACAATAATATTTGTCACTTCAGCATTATTGTTTGTAAAATGGATTGCAGGCAGTCATATGCTGACTGCCGTTTTCGGAGCGATATTCGGTCTGCTTACGGTATTGTTTCAGGCGTTTTACATTATGTCTTTGTCAAACGGAAATGTCTCTCTTACTGTTATGATAGTAAATTTCAGTATGATAATTCCTATAGCATTTTCTTTAATATACTATAACGAAAAAATTACAGCTTTTCAAATTATCGGTATTCTGTTGGTTATAACCGCCTTGCTTTTGAGTCTTGAAAAGGGCGGCAAAAAATACAAAAGCTTTAAAAAATGGCTATTCTTAGCAGTTTGTGCGTCATTGATAAACGGAGGTCTTGCGGTTTGTCAAAAAATATTCGCCTCCGGCGAATACCGCGGGGAGAATAAGGGCTTTGTCGCTTGGGCTTATATCACGGCTTTTATAATCTCGGCACTTGTTTGTATATTTCTTAAATTTCATATAAGCAGTAAAGAAAACAGCTTATTAAAAATAACACCGCAAATTGCGGCGTTAGGCATTTCTGCGGGAGCGGTTTTGGCTGTATTCCAATGGCTTAATACATATGCTGTTTCGGTTATAGATTCTACAATACTTTTCCCGTCCTATAACGGAGGCTCAATGGTGCTTTCGGCATTATCGGGAGTACTGCTTTTAAGGGATAAGCTCACCAAAAAACAAATATGCTCTGTAGTGTTGGGAGCCGCTGCGGTTATCATTCTTACCCTTTGATTTATCAGCGTCCGTTATGTTTAATAAAAGCCTTAGAAAAGGTGAGGTTGACTTTATCCGTGCAGATTTTGAGACGATTCTATTTTCAACGTGATACTATGATGGTTTGTGCGCTCCAAAGATACCGAAATTCTGCCAACAGGCGTATCGTGATACGCCCTTACGCCTCAAGCTTTTCCGGAAAAAGCGGCTTTATATCTCATTGTTTTTCGTTGCTTTGTTTTTAATATAGTTTTAATGACTGTGAAGCGGCTATTTAGAAACTGTCTTTTTATACTGAAGCGGTGTTATTTGATAGGCTTTTTTGAAAAGGAAAATAAAATTGGAACAGTCTGCAAAGCCGCTCATTTCCGCCGCCTCGGTTACGCTGTGTCCCTCGGATAACAGCTTCGCCGCGTTTGCAAGCCGTTTCTTTCTTATGTAAGCGGACGGGGAAATATTAAGCTCCCGCAAAAAGCGGCGTTCGAGCGTGTTTACGCTGACATTACATTCCCGTGCGATTTCGGTTACGGATATATTACGCGATAAATTGTTATTAATGCAGTTTATCGCTTTTATTATAGCGTCTCCCCCCGAATCATCCTGCGCGCTTACAGCGTTGGAATTGTTTAATAAATTAATAAGCTTAAAAAAGAGGTAATACTTTTCGGCTTCGTCTTCACACCCGTCGGTCAGCCTGTGACAAATCGAAAATAATTCTTCGGTTTTGTCGGCGGTGAGCATCAACAGATTGTTTTTTCCAAGCTCCCGTTTATAAAAAATATCAAAAAGCCGCTCGTTGCCCGTAGCGGAAAATAAAATCCAGAAATGCTTATGAAGCTTATTTGTATGATATATGCAGTGGTGGTATTCGAGCGGTCTTGTGATGATGATTCCGCCGGGCATTACGGGATAAACCGAATTTTCCACCGCAAAGGAGATGTCTCCGCTTAAATTAATGTAAATTTCACATTCGTTATGGATATGGTCGTCGTATACGTTAAGCGGCGACCTTGAATCTATTTCTATATATGTTGCCGTCATTTCAAACGGCTTTATTCCGCCGAA
>JBJEOD010000249.1:0-8411 GCA_051880535.1 Acutalibacteraceae bacterium
CCGGGTTACCTTCCGCGAGAGCGATAAGGATATTACTATCGAGGCTGAAAGCGACAACGGCGACGGACTTAACTTCCTTGCGGGAAAAACAATGTCCTATGTTAATTCCAAGGCGTTTGAGGGCACGGTACTTGCCCATACCGACGGCGGGGTCCCTAACCTTGTTATAAACGTTGATAAGCCTGATGAGGAAAATTTAGGCCGCCTTATCTACTTCTTTGAAAAGGCGTGCGCGGTTTCGGGTTATATGCTCGGCGTAAATCCGTTCGACCAACCGGTCGTTGAAAGCTACAAGAAAAATATGTTTGCTCTTCTCGGAAAACCGGGCTATGAGGAGCAAAAGGCGGTGCTTGAAGCCCGTCTTAACGGATAAGAAACTGCTTTAGCAGTGAAATAAAAAAGGAGTTGTGACAAATGATTAAACTCATTATCGGAAAAAAAGGTTCGGGCAAAACCAAAAAATTAGTTGATATGGTCAACGCCGCGGCGGAGACCAGTCTCGGCAATGTCGTCTGCATTGAAAAGGGCGACACCCTTACTTATTCCGTTACACATAAGGCGCGCCTTATCGACGCGGAAAGCTACGGCATTTCGGGCTACGGCGAGTATTACGGTATGGTTGCGGGAATCAAAGCGGGCAATCACGATGTTACCCACATTTTCGGCGACGCTACTCTCAGAATCGGCGAACGCGATTACGACAAGCTTGCCGCCTTCTTAGAGAGGATTTCGTCGATTTCGGACGTTGAATTTATCTTTACGATTTCTGCCGACAAAGATGAGCTTCCGAAAAAGCTTTTCGACCTCGCAGAGGTTTGCTGAAAACGGTATAATATAAAAGCCTCCCTTGCCTAAAGGGAGGGGGACCAACCGTTAGGTTGGTGGAGGGATTCAAACAGCTTTAGCAATCTAAATCCCCCGGTCACGGCTATGCCGCTGACAGCCGCTGACGGCGGCCGCCCCCTCTGTCACTGCGTGACATCTCCCCACACTGTGGGGAGTCACCCTTTAGGCAAGGGGTCTTATTTTAGATGTCAGACCGTGCGGAACAGAGATAGTTATGAAAAATTGCTGGCTTAAAAATAAAACCGTTATAGTAACGGGCGCGTCGAGCGGAATCGGCAGGGGAATTACGGTAAAGCTTATCCGTGATTACGGCTGTAGGGTTTGTGCGGTGGCGAGAAGCGAGGAAAAAATGAAAAGCCTTGTTAATGAACTCGGCGAATATGCTGAAAGGCTTTCCTACCGTTTGTTCGACGTTTCCGAGCTTAAAAACTGGCAAAGCTATGCCGAATACCTAAGGGAAAAGGGTATAAAGCCCGATATTCTTATCAACAATGCGGGAATTTTGCCCGAATTTAAACGCTTTGACCGCTTTTCACCGGAAGAGACCGAGCGGACAATGAATATTAATTTTTACGGCGCGGTCTATTCTGTGAAGGAGCTGTTGCCGATTATTCTTGAATCCCCCTCGCCCGCGATTGTAAATATTGATTCCTCGGCGGCGCTTATGTCCCTTGCGGGAACTTCTGTCTATTCCGCAAGCAAGGCGGCGCTTAAGGCATATACCGAGGCGATAAGGGAGGAGCTACGCGGCAGGTGCTATGTGGGTATTGTCTGCCCGGGGTTTACAGACACCGATATTTTTCGCAGTCAGAACCTGACCGTAAAAAGAGAGGAAAAAATAATCCGCGCGGTAAGCACCTCTTTGGATTATTCGGTTAATCGGATAATTAAAAGCATCATAAAAAAGCGCGAGCTTACCGTAATCGGCGCCGACGCGCAGTTTATGAAAATTTTCGGAAGATTAATGCCCATAAAGGGCGGCAGAGCGGTAAGCGCGATTTTAAAAAAATCAGGCTTTAAGCTCTTTGACGGGGTGTTTAAGTAAATTTTACGGTGTGATCGGTTTTGGGCTGTCGGTATATGAAAGGCATAATATACTTATTTACGGTCACTCCCGAAATGTTTAAGAAGGATGGAAAATATGTCTAAAAATCTTACGGTCATAGGCTTGGCGTGCCATATTCTGTATTTTGTTTTGACAGTATTATCTTTAGGCGATTATGAGTATCAGGGCTACGGTCCCAGCAAAGCATTTACATATATGATATTAAGCGCGTATGTTGCAATTATCTGTGCGACCTTGTATCTAATCGGCGCGATATATGCTTTAATACGTAGCCGCAAAATATTTAATATAATAAGACTTTTGGCTGTTATTATAAGCATACCAGTTGGGTATAATTGCATAGGTTACGGCTATACGCCTACTTTGATAGGAAATGCTTATTTTTTAATTTTGTTTATAATTGAGATTATATCACTGTTTTTGAAAGACGGGAAAACACTGATGCTCGTAGGCGAAAAAACCAGAAAATAATCAGCGGTTTATAAAATATGTTCAGTATGCCTTTTGTCGGATAATCAGAGTTTTTTTATGGGCGGTGCAAATTTCTTAAATAAAACCTTGACAAAGAGGCAAGATAACGATATAATAATCTTTGTGACGATAGAGGTGGAAGTATGATTATTGATTTAAAGCGAATTTTTGTCAATGAAAATTCTTCTCTGCCGATTGAGTATTCGTTGGATATGAGTAATGTTGATTTTTCGGGTGTTTATCCGCTCAAAAAGCCCGTTGAAATTGTCGGCACCGTTTCCAACAAAGCAAGCCTTGTGGAGCTTGACGCGCATATCACCTATGTGTTCGAGGCTCCGTGCGACCGCTGCGGCGTTGACACCGAAAAAACGCATACCCTGCACATACAGAAATCTCTTGCCCCGTCTATCGAGGGGGAGGAGAGCGACAGTATTCTGTTAGTCCCCGATATGAAGCTCGACCTTAACGAGCTTGTATATTCCGAGGTGGTTGTAAGTCTTCCCATGAAGCATTTGTGCAAGGACGACTGCAAGGGCATATGCGTAAAATGCGGTAAAAATCTCAATGAGGGTAAGTGCAACTGTCCCGAAAAGGAGATCGACCCAAGGCTCTCGGCTTTAGCCGAGCTGTTAAATAATTAAAAACACTTAAAGCATTATAAGGAGGTGCTGAAAATGGCAGTACCAAAGAGAAAGACTTCAAAGGCAAGACGTGATAAGAGGAGAAACAATGTATGGAAGCTTAATGCTCCCACATTGGTTAGATGCTCTAACTGCGGTGAATATAAGCGTCCGCACAGACTTTGCTCTGCCTGCGGCCAGTACGATGGACGCGAGGTAGTTAAGGTCGGCGAATAATTATCGTCAGCCTGTCTTCGTAACAGGGCAGAGGGGGAAGGTTTCCTCCTCTGCTTTTTTAGACGTTAGACGCTAGATACTAGACGGTAGTCTATTATTAAATTTACCCTTGTAGGGGACGATGCCCACATCGTCCCGTAAGGCTTCTATTCGTCTATCATATAACATCTAAAAAGGGGGCGAAAAAAGCTATGTCCGTAGTAATAAAATCGGTCGAAAAGGGAAGCCCTGCGTATGAAGCGGGCATAAAAAGCGGCGACACTTTGCTTACGATTGACGGAAATGAGATTGTCGACGTTCTCGACTACCGCTTTTATCAGGATAACGAACGCCTGACCGTTGAGTTTATCGATTCCTCCGGCAAAACGAAAACCGCCCGAATAAAAAAGGACGAATACGAGGAATTGGGTCTCCTGTTTGAGACCTATTTAATGGATAAAAAGCACTCCTGCCGCAATAAATGTGTTTTCTGCTTTATCGACCAGCTGCCAAAGGGGCTTCGTGAGAGCCTTTATTTTAAGGACGACGATTCCCGCCTTTCCTTTCTTTTCGGGAATTACATCACCCTTACGAATATTACCGAGCACGAGGTCGAGCGCATTATAAAAATGCATATAAGCCCCATTAATATCTCGGTGCATACCACTAACCCTGAATTAAGGGTTAAAATGATGGCGAATAAAAACGCGGGGAAGGTTCTCGAAATAATAGAACGCTTTAACAGCGCGGGGATAAAGCTTAACTGTCAACTGGTGCTGTGTCCCGATTATAACGACGGTGCGGAGCTTGAAAGAACCCTTTCGGATTTATGCAAACTCGAAAACGCCGAATGTATAGCCGCTGTGCCTGTCGGGCTTACCGCCTACCGCGAGGGGTTGGCGCAAATCGAACCGTTTAATAAGCAGACGGCGGGCGCGGTGCTTGATATTATTGATAAATACGGCGATATTTGCCTTGAAAAGTACGGTCAGCGCAGAATTTACGGCGCGGACGAGTTTTATCTCTTGGCCGAACGGGAAATACCCGAGGCGGAGTATTACGGCGACTTTTTACAGCTTGAAAACGGCGTGGGGCTTTGTTCGCTCCTGCGGAGCGAGGCGCTTGACGCACTCAAGGACTCTGATTATAGGCTTGAAAGGGAGCGTAGTCTTTCGCTGGCGACGGGTGAGGCGGCGTATCCGCTGATTAAAATGATAGCCGACAAATGTATGGATAAAAACCCGCTTTTAAAAGCACAGGTTTTCGCGGTTAAAAACAACTTTTTCGGCGGAAAAATCAATGTTTCGGGACTTGTAACGGCTACAGATATTGAGGAACAGCTGAAGAATGAAAATTTAGGCGGGGAGCTATTAATCCCATCGGTAATGCTTCGCGCCGAGGGGGATATGTTCCTTGACAGTGTGACGGTAGACGAGCTGTCAGAGCGTTTGGGGGTAAAGATAACTCCCGTTAATAACGACGGCTATGAGCTTGTAAACGCAATTTTGGGAATAAAAGAATAAAGGGGGGCGCGCCTTATGGCAAAACCTGTTGTCGCGGTTGTCGGCAGACCGAATGTCGGCAAATCGACGCTTTTTAATAAAATAATAGGCAAACGTCTTTCCATTGTGGACGATACACCGGGCGTTACGCGCGACCGTATCTACGGCGACGGCGAATGGCTCGGCAAAAAGTTTATGCTGGTGGATACGGGCGGTATTGAGCCCGATAACGGCGACGTTATACTCGCGGGTATGCGGGCGCAGGCTCAGCTTGCTATTGACACCGCCTCTGTTATAATCTTTGTCACCGATATAAGGGCGGGGGTTACGGCTTCTGATATGGAGGTCGCGGCGATGCTGCAAAAGAGCGGCAAGCCCGTGGTGCTTTGCGTTAACAAGTGCGACGGAATAGGTGAGCTTCCGCCCGATTTTTATGAGTTTTACAATTTAGGTATAGGCGAGCCTATCGCGGTTTCCTCTGTTCACGGTCACGGCACGGGCGACCTCTTAGACGAGGTGATAAAAAATATACCCGAATCGGAGTTCGAGGACGGCGAGGAGGATATTATCAACGTCGCGGTTATAGGTAAGCCCAACGCGGGAAAATCCTCCCTTATTAATCAGATAGCGGGGGAGGAGCGCTCTATTGTATCCGACGTTGCGGGAACTACCCGCGACGCTATAGATACCCGCATAGAGCGGGACGGCGTTAAATATAACTTTATTGATACGGCGGGTCTTCGCCGCAAAAGCCGCGTTGAGGACAAAATTGAAAAATACAGCGTATTACGCGCTAAAATGGCGGTCGAGCGAGCCGACGTCTGCGTTATAATGATAGACGGCAAGGAGGGCTTTACCGAGCAGGACTCAAAGGTCGCGGGGCTTGCGGTCGAGCAGGGCAAGGCGTGCATTATTGCCGTAAACAAATGGGACGCGGTAGATAAGGACGGCAAAACGATGGACAGCACGCGAAAAAGCCTTATGAAGGACTTTTCCTTTATGCCCTATGCGCCGATAATTTTTATTTCTGCAAAGACGGGACAAAGATTCGACAGGCTTTTTGAGCTCATTAAATATGTAAACGAGCAGAACACAATGCGAATATCAACGGGTATGCTCAACGATATTTTAGCCGACGCGACGGCGCGGGTTCAGCCGCCTACAGACAAGGGTAAAAGGCTTAAAATTTACTATATGACACAGGCCTCCACAAAGCCGCCGACCTTTGTCTGCTTCTGCAACAAGGCGGAGCTGTTCCATTTTTCCTATCAGCGTTATCTTGAAAATCAGATTCGTTCGACCTTTGGGCTGGAGGGTACGCCCGTGCGTTTTGTAATTCGTGAAAGGGGAGACAAATGATGTCGTATTTTTGGCTTATAGCAGCGGTTGTAATCGCCTATCTTTTGGGAAGCATTAATTTCGCGGTGATTTTTTCAAACGCCTTTCTTAAAAAGGACGTAAGAAGCTTAGGCAGCGGCAACGCGGGCACTACCAACGTTATGCGTACTGCGGGCTTTCTGCCTGGCGCGCTCACCTTTATTTGCGACGCGCTTAAGGGCTTTGCCGCCTGCTTTATCGGCAAAATGATTTTTTTGTATGCTTATCCCGATACCGTACCTTGGATATATGTAGCTTATATGTGCGGCGTTGCCTGTATGTTAGGTCACGTTTTTCCGATTTTCTTCCGCTTTAAGGGCGGCAAGGGGGTCGCGACCAGCGTTGGAATTTTCGCGGTCTGCTGTCCTATCGCCATTATTATAGGACTTACCGTTTTTGCGCTTATGGTACTTATTACAAGGATTGTGTCCTTAAGCTCGCTTGTCGCCACGGTTACGGTTGTTACTCTTTCTCTGGTGTTTTATAATGTGGAGGCTAATATCGCCCTGCCTGCGGTATTAAGCATTTTAATGGGCGTGATAGTCTTCCTGAAGCACAAGGACAACATAAAGCGTCTTATTAAGGGCGAGGAGAAGAAAATTACCGTACGGAGGAAAAGTGATGGCTAAAATTACAGTGCTCGGAGCAGGCGGCTGGGGAATGGCGCTGGCGCTTTCCGCCTACGGCTGCGGCAACGAGGTCACAATCTGGTCGCCCTTCCCTGACGAGGTTGCCGCACTTCAAAATAACCGTGGCAACGAACGCCTTTTAAGCGGAATAAGGCTGCCGGATGAAATCGGTATTACCTCGGATTTATCCTCCGTTAAGGGCTCGGCGATTACAATTATTGCCACACCCTCTATCGCGGTAAGGCAGACCGCAAAAAAGCTTTCCGCCGAAAAGGATTTCGGAATAGTAGTAAATGTTGCAAAGGGCTTTGAAAAGGGCTCGCTTATGCGCTTGTCACAGGTTATAGCCGAAGAGCTGCCGTCTGCCAAGATTGCGGTGCTTTCGGGGCCCTCCCACGCAGAGGAGGTTGCCCGCGGAATACCCACCTCGGTGGTGGCGGCGTCCGACTCTGCCATTACCGCACAGATTGTGCAGAGCATAATGTCGGGGGATAATTTAAGGATATACACCTCCGACGACCTTATAGGTGTGGAATTGGGCGGCGCTCTTAAAAACGTTATAGCAATAGCCTCGGGCTTTTGCGACGGGTTAGGCTTGGGCGACAACTCAAAGGCGGCGCTTATAACGCGCGGACTTGCGGAAATGGCGCGGTTAGGCGTTTGTATGGGGGCTAAGGAATACACCTTTTCGGGGCTTACGGGTATAGGCGACCTTGTGGTTACCTGCACCTCACAGCACAGCCGCAACCACCGCTTCGGGGTTAAGGTCGGCTCTGGTACGCCTATTAAGCAGGCGCTTGAAGAAGTCGGCACGGTCGAGGGCTACTATGCCGCCGACCTTGCTCATTCGCTTGCGAAGAAGTATAATATCGAAATGCCGATAACCGAGGAATGTTACGCGATTCTCTATGAAAATAAGGACGTTAAGGACGTTCCTAACGATTTAATGCGCCGTCCGAAACGAAGCGAGCATTAAAAGCATTAAAAATTAAAAAAATACTTGATTTTTGTCTCATAATCTGTTATTATAAGTATTGCTATGTGGTTCGGCTGGACAGCCGACAGAAAGAAGGAGGTGCAGACCATGGCTAAATGTGATATCTGCAACAAGGAAATTGCTTTCGGAATTAAGGTTTCCCACTCTCACAGACGTTCTAACAGAACCTGGAAGCCCAATGTTAAGAAGGTTAAAGCAATAGTAAACGGTTCTCCGCGTCGTATCAATGTTTGCACCCGCTGCTTACGTTCGGGAAAGGTTACCAGAGCAATCTAAAGTTTTAACTTGCAAAATAGCCCTTAGCGGAAGCTAAGGGATTTTTTGTATACACTAATTATTATAAGAAGGGATTTCTTAATGATAAAAGCGGTATTGTTTGATTTGGACGGCACACTTGTAAATTCTCTTGCCGACCTTGCGGACAGCACTAATTTCGCCCTGAGTAAATTAGGATTTCCGCCCCACAAAACAGAGGAATATAAATATTTTGTGGGAGACGGAATACCGAAGCTTATTGAGCGTGCTCTGCCTGACGGCGAAAAAACCGAGGAAAACAAGGCAAAATGCTTAGAGCTTTTTATGGCGCGCTACAGGGAGCATTATTTTGATAAAACCGACGCGTATGACGGGGTAAAGGACCTGCTTTGCGGGCTTAAAGCAGAGGGCTTTAAAATTGCCGTTATTTCA
>JBJEOD010000250.1:0-1886 GCA_051880535.1 Acutalibacteraceae bacterium
GCTACCTCCCCCCTTATATGGCTACCGATTCCGACAAGATGGAGGCTGTGCTTGACGATGCCCTCATTCTTATAACCGATAAGAAGATTTCCAACATTCAGGAAATTCTTCCGCTCCTTGAACAGATCGTTCAGGCGGGCAAAAAGCTCCTTATTATCGCCGAGGACGTTGAGGGCGAGGCACTTTCGACCCTTATCGTCAACAAGCTTCGCGGCACCTTTACCTGCGTTGCAGTTAAGGCACCCGGTTTCGGCGACAGACGTAAGGAAATGCTCCGCGATATAGCTATCCTTACAGGCGGCGAGGTTATCTCCGAGGAGTTAGGTCTTGAGCTTAAGGAGACCACTATGGATCAGTTGGGTCGCGCCCGTCAGGTTAAGGTTACAAAGGAAAACACCATCATTGTTGACGGTGCCGGCGATTCCACCGCTATTAAGGACAGAATCGGTCAGATCAGAAACGAGATTGCAAACACAACCTCCGATTTCGATAAGGAAAAGCTTCAGGAAAGGCTTGCTAAGTTAGCGGGCGGTGTTGCCGTTATCAAGGTCGGCGCCGCAACCGAGATTGAAATGAAGGATAAGAAGCTCCGCATTGAGGACGCTCTCTCGGCTACAAAGGCGGCTGTTGAAGAAGGTATCGTCGCGGGCGGCGGCGTAGCGCTCATTAACGCTATTCCTGCCGTTAAGGCTCTGATTGATACCGCTGAGGGCGACGAAAAGACAGGTGTTAATATCGTTCTTAAGGCTCTCGAGGCTCCTATCAGACAGATTGCGCTTAACTCCGGTCTTGAAGGCTCGGTTATCATTGATAAGATTGTAAACAGCGGTAAGGTTAACTACGGCTTTGACGCTTACAAGGAGAAATATACCGATATGTTAGAGGCAGGTATCGTTGACCCGACCAAGGTTACACGCTCTGCACTTGAAAACGCCGCTTCGGTTGCGGCAATGGTTCTCACCACCGAGAGCCTTGTCGCCGAGAAGAAGGAAGATAAGGCGGCGGCCAACGCCGCGGCAGCTGCAGCAGCCGCACAGGGCGGAATGTACTAATTTAGACGTTAGATTTTAGACGGTAGATATTAGACATTTATATATCCCCGCACCCGCACCGAGGTAAAATTCGGTGCGGGTGCGGGTTTTTCGGCTTTCAGAATGAATGGAGGACTGTCGGGGACGATGCCCACATCGTCCCGAAAATATGCCGAAACTATTAATCACTGATATTAAAACAAGGGGCTGTCGCGTTAAGGGCTTTTTGCACAAAAAGCCTCCCTTGCCTAAAGGGAGGGGGACCGCCGAACGGCGGTGGAGGGATTCAATCGTACTTCATCAAACCAAATATCCCCCAATCACGCTTTCGCCGTGACAGCCCCCTTTAGTCAAGGGACCTTTTATTTATGCAATTTTACCTTAACGCGACAGCCCCTTAAAAATTATTACTATCAATCGATAAATTTGTCGTGAACGGCTCTTACGGCTTTATCGGCGTCTTCTGAGTCGATAAGCACCGAAATCTTGATTTCGCTGGTCGAAATCATACGGATATTGATACTCGCGTCATAAAGCGCTTCAAACATTTTGGAGGCAACGCCCGGGTGGCTTTCCATTCCCGCACCGACAATTGAAATCTTTGAAACCGATTCGTCAAGCTTAACATTGTGATAGTTAAGGCTGTCTTTCATTGCCTCGATAGACTCAACCGCGGTCTTTCCGTCGTCCTTAGGAACGGTGAAGGTTATGTCCTTAGTGCCGTCGCGTCCTACCGACTGGAGAATAATATCAACGTTTATTTTCTTGTGAGCCAGCTTGTTGAAGAGCTTGAAGGCTACTCCGGGAGTGTCCTCAAGTCCTACTACCGAGATAGTGGCAACGTTATTGTCCTTG
>JBJEOD010000251.1:0-1879 GCA_051880535.1 Acutalibacteraceae bacterium
TAAATGAAGTACCCTTTCTTTTATTTCCTGCGTTCTGCCCTGATTCCAGAACTGGGTTCCGATATAACCGCAGGTACGGCGGGCGACGTTCATTCTGTCCTGATCGGTGTTTCCGCAATTCGGACAGCACCAAACCAGCTTGCCGTCCTCATTTTCCTTTATCTCGATCTCGCCGTCGTAGCCGCAGTTATGGCAATAGTCGCTCTTGGTGTTAAGCTCGGCATACATAATATTGTCGTAAATAAACTGCATAACCGAAAGCACCGCGTCAAGATTGTTCTGCATATTGGGCACCTCAACGTAGGAAATAGCGCCGCCGGGCGAAAGCGCCTGGAACTTAGCCTCAAGCGCAAGCTTATCAAACGCGTCAATATCCTCGGTGACGTGGACGTGGTAGCTGTTGGTAATATAATTCCTGTCGGTCACGCCCTTTATCGTGCCGAAGCGCTTTTGCAGGCATTTTGCAAACTTATAGGTTGTACTTTCAAGGGGAGTGCCGTACAGCGAGTAATCGATATTCTCCGCCGCCTTCCACTTTGCGGTGTATTCATTAAGCTTTTTCATAATTTCGAGTCCGAATTCCTCGCCCTCGGGTTCGGTGAGCTTTTTGCCTATCATACTGTAAACACATTCCCAAAGTCCCGCGTAGCCGAGGGATAGGGTGGAATATCCGCCGTGGAGATATTTATCAATCGTCTCGCCCTTTTTGAGTCTGAGCAGAGCGCCGTACTGCCAGAGTATCGGAGCGGCGTCCGAAACGGTACCCGTAAGGCGTTCGTGACGTGCCTGCAATGCTCTGTGACAAAGCTCCATACGCTCGTCAAAAATCTCCCAGAATTTATCCATATCCTTTTCGGCGGAAAGACCTATATCAACAAGGTTCACCGTAACGACGCCCTGATTAAAGCGGCCGTAATACTTAGGCTTGCCGTTTTCGTCAATATATGGCGTTAAAAAGCTGCGGCAGCCCATACAGGTGTAACAATGACCCTCGCCGTTTTTGTCAATTTTATTTTTAAGCATTACCTTTTCGGAAATGTAATCGGGCACCATACGCTTTGCGGTACATTTGGCGGCAAGCTTGGTTAAATACCAATACTTGCTGTCCTCGGTAATGTTGTCCTCCTCAAGCACATAGATAAGCTTCGGGAAGGCGGGGGTAATCCAGACGCCCTTTTCGTTCTTTACGCCCTGATAACGCTGTCTTAAAACCTCTTCTATAATAAGTGCAAGGTCGTTCTTCTCCTGCTCGTTCTTTGCCTCGTTAAGATACATAAAGACCGTGACAAAGGGAGCCTGTCCGTTCGTGGTCATAAGGGTTACAACCTGATACTGTATCATCTGAACGCCCTTTGAAATCTCCTTTAAAAGACGCTTTTCGGTGATTTCTCTTGCCTTTTCCTCGTCAAGCGGCGCGCCGATGTCGCTGAATTCGTCACAGACGGCGGCGTATATCTTCTTGCGGCTTACGTCCACAAAGGGAGCTAAATGTGTAAGGCTTATGCTCTGACCGCCGTACTGACAGGAGGCGACCTGCGCTATAATCTGGGTAGCGATATTGCAGGCGGTCGAAAAGCTGTGGGGCTTTTCGATAAGCGTACCGCTTATAACCGTGCCGTTCTGCAGCATATCCTCAAGGTTTACAAGGTCGCAATTGTGCATATGCTGGGCAAAATAATCGGCGTCATGAAAGTGGATAATTCCCTGCTCATGCGCCTCAACAATGTCCGAATCAAGAAGTAAACGCTTTGTGATGTCCTTACTGACCTCGCCCGCCATATAGTCGCGCTGAACGCTGTTAACGGTCGGGTTTTTGTTGGAGTTTTCCTGCTTTGCCTCCTCGTTATTACATTCAATGAGGCTTAAAATCTGCTCGTCG
>JBJEOD010000252.1:0-1879 GCA_051880535.1 Acutalibacteraceae bacterium
CCTTTTCCCTCGGGATTAATAAAGGTGATAAATTGATTCTTTTCAAGCTGATTTTCCGCTTTGACGGTATTTTTCTCAATCTGATTCATATGTACCTAACCTTCAGCGCAGATTAACCGCACTGCTTTCCTTTCATTTACAAATACTTACAACTTTCTTCTATATGCAGTTGAAATTTTGCGGAACAACCTCGCAAACTCCGGGAGAATACGTGTCACTTAAAGCCTGAGTTTCGGCTCTCGTTTCTTTTCTTGCCTGTTTAAGCGCCGATTCACACGATACATACGGAGTTATAGTACAGCAAAAGTGGAAGGAGTGAGGGCGAAGCTCATACTTTTCCTCGGGCTCAGGTCCGCAGGAATGACTGCCGAGCGGCCGCATTTTATAGTCAATATAAAGATAATTTCTGTCCGAACAGCAAAGCTCGTCACGGTGGCGTGCCCTTGTCAGGCTTTCAAGTGTAAAATTATGATACGAAAATGCAAAATTCTGGCTTCCGATTATCGTTATGCCGCGTTTGTTTCCGTCTGTAATGTTTAAGAAAACGGTATCTTCGTGATTTCCTGTTTCCTGCGGCACATCGTAAAGCGTATTAAGCTCGGTTACAGCCGCAGAATAAAGTCCGAACGGTGCTGAAAGCTTCCTGTCAGGATAGCTTTCACAGTCTCCCCTGCCGTACCATTCCGCGTTGGTATATTTACCATCTGCTTCAAACCGTATTCCGATTCTCGGCAGGGTGTTCGGCAAATAACCGTAGGGCTTTCCCGTCATTTCAACAAAAATACTGCCGTCGGAATAAATATCGTAGCATAACACGGTTTCAAAACCTGCGAATTTTGCCGGCGGCAAGGTCTTGCCCTCGGCGGTTATTCTGAGGAACTCTTTAAACCGCTCGGTTTTAAGGTTTTCGCAGGAGAAGGCCGCGTGGTGCAGATAGTTCCTGTTCCAATCGCCCGCCCGCTCGTCACGTAATCCGACTATACCGTCGTTATCGGTCGGAGCACGGTAAAGCGACATTTTCATATCTGCAACAGGCAGAGTCTCGCCCTTATATGTGTAGCTTTTAAGCATGCCGTTTTCAAATACTATTTCGCTGTCCTTAACCGTAACGGTTACAATTCCGGAATCAATTTTTAAATCTCCGTCAAAATCGGGATAAGCTGTTTTTTCTTTTTTTACCGATATGGGAAGCTGAGCCTGACAAAAGCTTACAAGGCTGTTGTCACGGTAAAACCTTAAATTGACACGGTAAATCGCACCAGCAACAGGCTCAAAGGCTTTATACGGCGGTTTGAGCAGCACCTCCGTATGCGGCGCCGCACTCGGAGCAGGCATAATCCCGCCGTCTATCACCTTATAATCCTCTAAAAGTTCCCATTTAAGGTTAAGCTCACTCAAATCAGTGAAATCGAAGGTGTTTAAAAGGCGTATTCCGTCGCGGTATTCCGCCCAAACAGGCGAATAAACCTGAAACACCTCCCGCATTGAGGGCTTTTCAGTCCCGTCCGAAAGCAGAAGACCGTCAAGGGTAAAATTGCTCCAATGATTGAAGTCCCCGAAATCGCCCCCGTAAAGATAACGCGGCTCACCGTTTTTGCCCTGGGCAAAAAATCCGTGATTCTTAAACTCCCAAATAAAACCGCCCGCAAACCAATCGGTACGGTATATTTTATTCCAATAATCGTATAGTCCGCCGGGGCTGTTGCCCATAGAATGGGCATACTCGGTCAGAATAAGGGGCTTACCGCCGTTATCGGGATAATCCTCAAGCGCCGCAAGGGTGCAGTATCCGTTCTGCCTGAAATCGGTAAAACGGGGATTGTAAATATCGTCCTGCGCCTGCAAAACGGGTTTTGGATCCTTTAAGGTTCTGAGATAT
>JBJEOD010000253.1:0-8373 GCA_051880535.1 Acutalibacteraceae bacterium
ACCCTAATGGGTGAAGACGAACCCCTCTGGAGGCAGCTTGAGGGCGGGTCAAAGGAAACGAAGATCCAAGAAAGCGGCGACGGCGTTTATTCGGCAGAGCAGGACGATTGGTCGCGTATTATTACTACCCAAGCCTATGACGTTCGCGAAAAGGAGATTTCCTTTAAGGCCACCTCTTCCGAAAATAACGCTTGGTATACTATCGGTATAGCAGGTGAAAACGGCGAAATCGGCAGTTTCGGCAGTGCAGATAACCGTATAGATATTGTTATGCATTTCAGAAACGGGGAAGATTTTGCTTACACCTTTGAAAATAACGCAGTAACAACCTTTTACGGTTCGCACGGTTGTGGTGATTTCACTGAGTCTCATACTTTCGGCTTTGCAAACAAGGGTGTAAACTGGTTCTTCACAATAGACGGCGAAATTTTAAATGACAGACTTGTTGATTCCGCTTTAAACGATCTTTTGAATAATAACCGTAAGGTGTACTTTATTATCGGAGCCTGGGCAGATTACAAATTCACCGATATAAAGCTTACGGATAATGAAAGGTATGTACCGTGGGTGGCGTCTTCGGGTGAGGCAGAAATTCTCGAAAACGAAGACGGCACCTATAAGCTTTCGGGCAATGCTGAAATTACCTCTAATGAGCTTTATAATACGGAAGATTACGAGCTTTCCTTTGAGTCCGGAGAGTCGCTCGGAAAAGGTCTTCGTATCGGCGTAAGTATTCCGACCGATGACGGCGGTATTATTCAAAAGGGCTTATATTTACAAATAGGAGAGGGCGATTGCGAAATAGGCTGGTTTGGCGACGAGGAATACGTTCCCGGCTTAAAAACAACTGCTCTTTCGGCGTCAAAAAAACACACCTTCGGCGTTAAGAAACGCGGAAATATTTTTTATCCCGTAATTGACGGGAATACCGTATTTTTCCCCGACGGTGACGAATGGCAGAGCCGACTGACCGAGTTCAGCAATTTTGTAGAACAGAATAACGGAATCCTCGGATTTACTTTCTTCTCTGAAAACGGGCTTAGCCTTGACAATGTTGAGGTTACACTCGGTGAACCGGATTGGGTTCAGCACAAAGGTTACGGTGAAGGCAGTAATATTGAAATCACAAAAAAATCCGACGGATATTCTCTTTCCGCTAAGGGAGCGGTAAGCTTTTTAACTGCGGATACATATGATTTGAGCGCAAACAGTCTTTGCTTTAGGTTTACCGGCTGTCCCGAAAACGGTTGGATACATCTTTCCGTGGCGTCGGACGCTACGGTTGAACAGATTGGCGGAGTATTGGAGGAGGAAACTGCTCCTACCCGCGTTGATTTTTTAATATATCAGTCCAACAATGCTTTTTGTCAGCAATCAACAAATCCGAGCGTTGGGGAACCGATGTATATTTACGACGGTACTGTTAACTGCAATAATATAACTCACACCTTCGGAATTACAAAGCAGGGCGATAATTGGTATCCTGTAATTGACGGCGTGGTTAAGAACAATGCGGTATCGCCTTATCTTAACGAGTTTATGAGCAAAAACGATGTTACTAAGCTTCGTTTGGGAATAGGCGCGTCAGGGGATTTCGCCCTTGAAAATGTTAAAACCGTATCAAATAAGACGGTCTGGCAGGCAGAGGGTTACGGGGATTGTACGGCAGCCAACACCTCGGACAGTACGGCTGAACTGTACTATGACGGCGGACCTGCAAATTATAAAACCGTAGATTCTTATGATGTTACAAAAAAGGAGTTCACATTTAAAGCTCCGGAAATGGGCGATGATTTTATATTCGTCGGCCTTAACAACGGCACAAAGGATCAGGGATTATTTATAAGGGTATCAAATGCTTCAAAACCCATCGGTTTAATTACAACAGATAATGAAGATTGGGTTACCGTATTGGACGGATTGGATTTCCGCACGCTTTCACCGAGCGAAAATCACAGCTTCTCTGTACGGGAAAAAGACGGTAAATACTATCCTGCCATTGACGGCAAAATTGTTACCGGCGACAGTTCTAATGATTCGGTTAGAACTGCTATGGATGATTTCGACCGTTTTGTAAGAGAAAACGGCGGACAGTTTCGATTCATAATTCGTCATTATTCGGGAAAGCGCTTTGCTATTGAAAATGTCGCAATCATTAATTCAAATCTGTTGTGGGAGGCGAACAGCGGAAGCAATCTAATGGTAAGCGTGGATGAAAACGGCGTATACTCGGCGTCGGGCATTTCGCGTATTTCCACAGTTAAAAAATATGACCTTACACAATATGATGTTTCTTTAAAGCTTAAAAGCAGCGACAAGAACGGTTGGCTCTATTTTGCCGTTTCCGAAAGCGGCGCGGCAAACGACGCTATACTGACGAGCTCTGCTAATGCCGAATCAACCGAACGTATGGAGCTTATAGCGGCACTTAACGGCGATTTTGTATCGCTTGTAAATGCAAATTATAATGATACTTCCGTACACAGCGGTTTTTACGGCTTAAGCAAGGATTTAATTGATTTCAGTATTCCTCATACCTATGGCGTAAGAAGACTTAATGGGCATTGGTATTTCGCGGTAGACGGCAGAATTTTAAATTCCGATGTAATTTCCGAACGTTTAGATGACTTTATGACAACAAAAGGAACTACCGAGTTTTACATTACGATTGGTATGGGTGGTTCTGAATATACCGCTGAGGATATTAAGCTTGTAACCCGTGAAGATTACGGTGATTGGGTTGTTAAGTCCGGCGGCGGAGTTATAGAAAAGGCAAGCGACGGAACTTATTCGGTAACCGACTATAAAGGCTCGATTATTACAAATAATACGTATGACATCACACAAAATGATATTGCCTTTAATATAACCGGTTCTGATGGGGATTATATTGATTTTATTCGCATGGGTCTTGCAGCTGCAGATGAAAGTGTGAGCGAAAACATTGCCTCAAAGGAAATAATCGCCCGAGTAGGCGGAAAAATGTATATTTCATATTTCCTCGGCGACACCGAAGACGCAATAACGGCAAGAAAATATGATTTCAATGTAAGACACACTTTCGGTGTAAGACAACTTGACGGTCATTGGTGTCCCGCAGTTGACGGTGCAATTTTAAATTATAAGTCCAACGACGCTTTCGACGAATTTATAGAAGCTAACAAGGCTAACGGAATTCGCTTTATACTAGGCTCACAGGTCGCTTTTTCCGTAACGGGAATAGAGGTTATACCACAGGTTGATTCAAGTGTTAAAGAACCCGAGGGTTGGGATTATTTCGGCTCAAACGGTACTGCCGATATTTATGGAGAGCTTGACGGCAATGAAAACGATGGATACAGTATGGAAGTGCCTAAGGGCTATTCATTTGCAATAAGCAACGCTAAGTACGATTTGTCTGAAACCTCACTTAGATTTACCGTAGAAGATGTGGGAGAATTTCTTTATTTCGGAATTTCGAATCAAGACGCTTTTCTGCGTCCCAACGTTCTTCCCGACAAGGATAGTACTCAGAAGGATATTATCAGTGCATTCATTCTCCGCCCGACCGACAGTCACAATAAGGTAATAGTTTCTTATTGGTCTCCGGAATATGACGGGATTGAATCGTCTATAAAAACAGTGTCGATTGATTGGTACGGCGAACATACGCTTGATATACGCAAAGTAGGTAACAACTGGTTTGTGTGCTTAGACGGCGTAATTATCCAAAGCAAGATCTCGCCCCGCTTAAACAAATATATGCAGGAGAATGAAGGTCAACCTCTGCACTATGTCATCGGCAGTCTCACCGTGGGGCTAACGCTTCACAATATTAAAGTTATAGATCAGGTTCCTCTTGCGACTAATGAAGGCCAGATCTATGAGGACGGAACGCTTGATGATGATTATGGATTTGATTTTTCTGGCGACTCAAACTATTTTGATGACCTTGATGATTTAGGCGAATTTGACTTTGGCGATGACTTTTCCGATTCTGAGTATGAGTATGAGGAAACAGATGACGGCGAAATCGAGGAAACAGCGAATACCAGAACCGCAAGAGTAAGAAAGCGTAGGCTTGTAAGCGCCGGACACGGTTGGATATTCACAAAACTTGAAATAGCCGCTATGATAGCAGGCGGAGTGCTTGTTTTAGCGGGGGTCACCGTAGCGGTTGTCGTTGTTGTTCGTAATGTTAAGAAGAAAAAGAAGATTAAACAGGCACAGTAACTATATACAACGGAGGGAAAGATTTGAAGAAGGCTCTTAAAAAATATCAGGCAGCGGTTTTAGCAGGTGTTATATTGGCAACACAGATGTTTTCATTAACAACCACGGTATCCGCGGAGACGTTAGGTGAAATGTTTTCCTCTCAAAAGCAACCGATTATCTTCGATTATGATGATAATGCCGATTATCTTTCAGTTTTAGAAGGCTACCGTCAGGCGGGATACGTACCGCCCGACGGTATGCAGAGAATTAATATCGGATTAAACGAATTTACTATTACGGGCAAATCCGAATATAAGGATTTCGGAGATCTCAAAACAGTTTTATGGGACGAAGATATTAAACAAATAGATTGCGCGGTTAATATTGAGAAAGCCGGACTTTATACTTTCGGCTTTACTTATTGCGCCGACCTTTCTTCAGGGGCCGATGTTGTAAGGGGAATGAAGGTTGACGGCGCATACCCATACAAGGAATGTAACACCTTGGTTTTACCTCGAAGGTGGGAATGTTCTCATGACAAAACGGTAAATTCCGCCGGCGATGAAGTAGCTCCCACTATGACTCAATCCGATGCGGTTCAAAACGCCCCTTTGTATGACGGAGACGGAAAATATTCCGAACCGTTTCAAATTTATCTTTCAGAGGGAAAGCATATATTCAGCTTTGAACATATAAATATGTCGGTATATTTAGCAGGATTCTTTTTAGATGTATATGAAGCTCCGAAAAATTATGAAACCGTTTCCGCCTTATATGGTGAAAATCCGAATGAGATAACCGAGCAACACATTGAAGCGGAGGACGCAATTCTTTATACAAATGACAGCGTACTAAATATGGTGTGTGACGGCGATCCGCTTTGTTCGCCTATTTCCAGAGGAAAAACCGTAATGAATACTGTCGGGGGAACTGACGGGCAGGATTCGGGTAGCTCGGTTACATATACTTTTAATGTTAAAAACAGCGGTTATTATAAAATTGCTCTGAGAGTTTTGCAAAATTATCGAGACGGCTTACCTTCATACCGAATGATTCAAATTGACGGTAATGTTCCTTTTGAGGAACTGAAGGAATACAAATTCTACAATAAGGATTACTGGCGCACCGAAGTGCTTTCCGACGAGAATGGAGATCCGTTTCTTTTCTATCTTGCCGAGGGCGACCATACTATATCCTTTAGAAATGTTCAGGGCGATTTTTACAGTATAACACAAATTTTAAATTCGGACGCACGAAAGCTTTCGGATTTGTTGCTGAGAATTCGCAATATTACCGGAAACGATCCTGATTATAACTACGATTATAAGCTCGATAAAAAGATTCCCGAGCTTTCAACTATATTCGACGAATTAAAAGAAAATATGCAGCTCATTATGAATATGCTTAATGAAATGGCAAATCAGGAAACCGCAAAGTATAACGAGCTCAAAAATATGATGAATCAGATAGTCGGAATTCAAAAAGACTATTTTAAATTACCGAGAAAGCTTAACGACCTTGATACTATCGTATCCCAGTACAGCTCATGGATGGTTCAATTTACGGCTTCTCCGCTTAAGCTTGATTATATGGAACTTTACTCCCCGGAGAAAGAAGTTAAAAGTAAGCGCTCCAATTTTTTACAAAGCTTTTATTCGACAATGGTGAATTTTGCCGTTTCGTTTGTAAAGGATTACAACAACATCAGCTATTCCGCTCAAACCGGTGACGCGACAAAAACCATAGATGTTTGGATTTCAAGAGGAACCGATTGGGCTACAATTACAAAACGGCTTATTGATGATTCCTTTACACCTTCTTCGGGTATTTCGGTAAAACTCAACGTATTAACAGCGGGACAGCTCAATTCAGGAAGTGTTAACACACTTATGCTTTCGATTGCTTCGGGCAGAGCGCCGGATGTGTGTATGGGTGTTTCGACTGACTCGGTCGGGGAGTTTGCAATGCGTGATGTGCTTACCGACATAAGCGATCTTGACGGCTACACGGAATTAGAAAACTCAGTCTACAAAGAGCTGATGATTCCGCATCAATACAAAAATAAAACCTACGGATTTCCCGAAACAATGAATTTCTGGATTATGATATACCGTAAGGATATTCTTTCGGATTTGAAGATAGCTTTGCCGGATACGTGGGAGGAGCTTTATCGAGAAACTCTGCCGATACTGCTTCAAAATAATATGCAGTTCTATTTGCCGCTTTCCACGGGCTGGCAATTGTTCCCGACCCTGCTGTATCAGCGCGGCGGTACGCTTTATAATGACGATCTGACGCAATGTAACCTAAATACTCCGGAGGCATTTGACGCTTTTGAGGAGCTTTGCAATATGGTTAAAAAATACGGTTTCAATACTTCCGCCAACTTTTTTAACCGTTTCCGCAGCGGTGAAATGCCGATAGGTGTTGTTGATATGACAACCTATATGCAGGTTTTGACTGCAGCACCCGAGCTTAGCGGCAGATGGGATATAGCGCTTATTCCGGGATATAAAAAAGAAGACGGAGATGTTGACCGCACATTTATGACTGCGGCTGATACAAGCATTATGCTTGTGAAAAACAGCAATAACAGAACCGAGGAAGCTTGGCAGTTTGTTAAGTGGTGGATGTCGCAGGATACTCAATCAACATTCGGCAGTCTTATTGAGGCCAAGATGGGATCCGCAGCAAGATGGAATTCGGCAAATGTTAATGCGTTCTTTAATATGTCGTGGGATAAGGAGCATGCCGGTATTATTAAGCAGGCATATGAATCAATAGATTGTATCCCGATAGTTTTGGGCGGTTATTATACGTACAGATTTATTAATAATGCATATAACCAAACTGCAATTTCTAAAATTACCGATGCAAGGGAAGCGCTAGAAGAAGCGAGCGAGGAAATCAACGCAGAGCTTGCACGAAAGAGAAAATGACGCTTAGCATTAGCCACTACATTTGCTTCGCAGTCTGGAAGGAATGATATTTTAATGAAAAAACGGCAAAAAGCGGGATTCGGATATCGCAACAATAAGGTTGGATATTTGTGTATGGCTCCGTTTTTAATTCTTTTCTTTTTATTCACAATATTGCCTGTAATTATATCATTTGGTCTAAGTTTTACAGATTACGATATGATGTCTTTACCGCGTTTTGTGGGTTTTAAAAATTACAGCTATATGCTTCTTGAAGACGATGTATTTTTGATAGCCTTAAAAAACACAATGCTTTTTGCGGTAATCGTCGGACCGGTTACTTATATTCTGTCGTTTGTAATGGCGTGGCTTATATGTCGGCTTGATAAGCTGAGAAATTTCTTTTCACTCGCATTTTATGCTCCGTCAATTTGCAGCGGCATAGCGATAAGCACCATCTGGCTTTACTTCTTTTCTTCCGACGCATACGGCTTTATTAATAACTTTTTAATGAATCTCGGTTTGATTTCTTCTCCGATAAGATGGACTCTTGATACCCGTTATGTTTTCGGTGTGGTTATGTTCATTTCGATCTGGATGGGTATGGGTACAAGCTTTTTGACCTTTATAGCCGGATTTCAAGGTCTCTCTGAAGAAATGTTTGAGGCGGCAAAAATTGACGGAATAAGATTTGCTGCGCAGGAGCTTGTTTACATAACGCTGCCGCAAATGAAGCCTCAATTATTGTTTGGCGCTATTAATTCTATTGTAGCGGCGTTTGGTGCGTTTGATATTTGTGTTGCAGTCGCCGGACTTCCGAGTGTGGATTATGCGGCACATACGCTTGTGTGTCATTTGTATGATTATGCATTTATAAGATTTGAAATGGGTTATGCTTCCGCAGTGGCTGTTGTGCTTTTCCTTATCACCTTTACGGTGGGTAAAATAATAAGGAAAGTATTAGCCTCCGAATAAAGAAAGGTGCGTTTTTAATGGCAAATGTGTCTGGATACAGTGTGAGGATTAGAGGTAGATACCTATTTACCGTTAAGCCTGCGTCTTGCGTTTTGGTGTTGTTTTTAACATTGCTTGCAGTTTTTATGGCTTTGCCGATTGTTTACCTGACGGTTACTGCTTTTAAGCCGATCGATGAGCTCTATCTTTTTCCGCCTACATTCTTTACACGGCGGCCGTCTTTAAGCAATTTCAGATCGCTTTTTAATTCGCTTAATGTTTCGGATGTTCCTTTTTTAAGATATGC
>JBJEOD010000254.1:0-8358 GCA_051880535.1 Acutalibacteraceae bacterium
TCTTTATCTCGTTTACCGATAACCCGAAACAACTTCGCCGCGCACAACACTGCTATCTGAACGCCCTTATTGCGGACTTTATGGGTGAAGAGAGCAAAGCGCAAGCGCTAATCACCGAAAGCTATTCTTTAAACAGCGAAAATCTTTCGGCGCTTACCTTTAAAACTCAAGGATTTTTGCCGTAATCGGGAAGATAACGCTTTACAATCGAAATAAGCTCCGATTTATCGGAAATTCTGCATTTTTCGAGTATTCTTTTAATGCGGTATTTTACTCCGCTGTCGGTTAAAAAGCAGGCGGCGGCAATTTCGGTCACGGATTTTCCGCTGCATAAACAGGCTATTACGGTTTTGTCGGTGGCGGAGTCGATTTCCAAAATTCTTTCGGCGGTTATCATTTCGTTTAATTCCTTATCCGAGTAAATGCGGTCGGTGTTTCCGGTGCTTTTAAGGGTTACGGACGAGGAAGGCAGGCTTTTGCTCTGCTCGGTGTTCCAGCTCACATTCAAGGTCATTTGCGAAATATAAGGGTGCAATTTGAGCTTTTCGTAAATAAAAACCGCCGCCTTTCCGTATTGCTCCAGATTCATATTTATTGAGATTATTTTATCGCGGTAACAGCTTGAAATTTTGGTTTGACAGCAGCTCAGTATTTTAAGCCGACTAAGCTTTCCGCCCTCGCCCTCCGCTTCAAGACGGCGGATTAAGGACACGGCGGCAAAATCGTTAAAGCATATAACGGCGTCAAAATTGTCCGATTCTGCGGCGAATCCCCTGTAACAGTTTTGGAGAGAGCCGTCGTTAGTAAAAACTCTCATTGAATTGATAACGCCGTCCTTTTGCGCAAAAAGACCGTCAAGCCTGCCTATATCCGAAATGGAGCTTGTATTTACTCCGTACAGGGCGACGCGGGTTTTTCCGTCTGCCTTAAGGTTGTCCAAAAGATACTTCATAGAGCCTGTTATATCCGAACATACGCAGCTGTAATTACAGCCGAAGATCGTCTCCGCCTGATTGCAGATAAGTATGGGCTTTATTCCCGCAAGGTTTAACTCTGTAAGCGTGTCCTTTATCCAGTTATAATCCGACGCAATAATAAAAACCGCCTCGCTGTTTTCGGGCACGGTATCATACATTTCGCAAAAGGGAATCCGCTTCTGGCGTAGTCTTTCTGTAAGGCTTCCGAAAAGCGCCCTGCACCACATACTTTCGCTGTAAGCGGGCTCTGTTAAAATAGTTACCATAGTGTGCCGTCACCTCTTACAGAAATTGTACTATTATTAGGGAGAAATTACAAGCAGAAAATCCTGCAGTTTTTATACACGTTTTTCAACCTTTAATTTTTTATTCGGTTCAGATATAATTAATTCGTAAAAAGCTGTAGGAGGAAAAATGATGTCAGAAGTAAGCGTAAAAAAGCAAAAGCAGAATATACCTACTTATGTTCCGAAAAAGGCGCACGAGCTGCCGATGTTCTTTGAGAACAAGCCCTATCAGGGCGCGTCGGGCAGGGTTTACCCGATACCGTACTGCGACGGTATTTCCGATGAGAAAACAGATGTTGAATATGAGGTATATACTCTTGAAAACGAGTATGTGAAAACGCAGGTTGTCCCCGCCATCGGCGGCAAGATTCTGCGCGGACTTGACAAGGTGGGGAATTACGACTTTATCTATTATAACGAGGTTGTAAAGCCTGCGCTTGTGGGTCTTGCGGGGCCCTGGATTTCGGGCGGTATTGAGTTTAACTGGCCCCAGCACCACAGACCCACTACCTTTATGCCTCTTGAAGCGGTAGAGGAGGAAAACTCCGACGGCGGCAAGACGGTCTGGACGGGTGAGGTAGAGCCCTTCGGCAGAATGAAGGGTATGGCGGGTATCACCGTCGATAAGGGCAGAAGCTACATAAAGGCAAAGGTTCGCGTTTATAACCGCACCGCTTTCCCGCAGGTATTTATGTGGTGGGCAAACCTTGCAGTACCCGTAAATGACGATTACCGCACGGTATTCCCGCCCGACTGCGAGTGGGTAAACGACCATGACCGCCGCGCCGTGCTGGAATGGCCTATTGCAAAGGGCGTATATAAAACCGCCCGCCCCTACGATTTCGGCAAGGGTACCGACCTTTCGCACTACAGCGCGGTAAAGGTTCCGTCTTCATACCTTATTTCTCAGGGTCAGTCGGATATGGACTTTATCTCGGGCTACGATACGGGAATTAACAAGGGTATTGCAACCGTTGCCAACCACCATATTTCACCGGGTAAAAAGATGTGGCACTGGGGAATCGGCGATTTCGGCGATATGTGGTGTTCAAATCTCACCGATAAAAACGGTCCGTATATCGAGCTTATGACGGGTGTTTACACCGATAATCAGCCCGATTTTACCTGGATAGCCCCCTATGAGACAAGGGAGTTTGAGCAATACTGGTATCCCGTACGCGAAATAGGCGAAATAAAGAACGCCACAATAGACGCGGCGGTGAATGTCGAAAAG
Organism: Acutalibacteraceae bacterium; assembly: GCA_051880535.1. Taxonomy (GTDB): domain Bacteria; phylum Bacillota; class Clostridia; order Oscillospirales; family Acutalibacteraceae; genus UBA737. Next base: position 2,499 of record JBJEOD010000254.1, read on the forward strand.
CGCGGAGACAGCCTTTATTTCGGCTTTAACGTAACGGGCGTATTTGATAACTGCACCGTAATGGTGACCGATAACGGTAAGGAAATTTACAGCGAAAAGACCGATATGTCCCCAGACAAGGTATACCACAAAACCCTTGAAACGCAAATATCGGATATACATAATATTAAGGTATCTTTATCGGACGAAAACGGCAAGGAATTAGTTTCTTATATGCCTTACAGACGCGGTCAGAAACAGCCTATCAAGGTAAGAAAGCCCGTAAAACGCCCCTCGGAGTACAAAACGGTTGAGGAGCTTTACATAAACGGTCTCCACTTAGAGCAGTACAAGCAGCACAACTACAAACCCGAGGATTACTATCTTGAGGGACTGCGCCGCGACCCCGGCGATATTCGCTGTAACACTTCTATGGCAAGGCTTGCGCTTAAAAACGGTAAATTTGAGGATTGCGTAAAATACTGCAACAAAGCGATAGAGAGATTGACAGACCGCAACGAGCACCCTGCCGATACCGAAGCTTTCTATCTAAAGGGCGTGGCGCTCGAATACCTCGGCGAGTACGATAAGGCATACGATATTTTATACCGTGCCGCTTGGAACTATCCCCACAGAAGCGCCGCTATGTATGAGCTTGCCTGTATTGACTGCCGCAGGGGAGATTATGCTATAGCACTCGAACACCTTGACGAGTCTATCGGTCTTAACAAGGGTCACACCAAGGCGCATAATCTTAAAACCGCGATTGCGCGCAAAATCGGCTGTGAATGTGCAAGACAGAGCGCAATAGACGGCGTTAACGACGATAAGCTTGACCTGTTCGCGCTTATTGAGTATTCTCATTTTGAAAATATGTCTGATAAAATCGCGCAGTTTGCTTTGAAACCCGAAAATATGCTTGATGTTGCCCGCGACTATATGAAGGCGGGACTTTACGAGGACGCGGTTTATACCTTAAAGCTTGCCGACAACAATTCACCCCTTGTAAACTATTATTTGGCGTTTATTACAAAGGACAATTCGTATATCGAAAGGGCGGAAAAGGCAGAGATGGGCTATTGCTTCCCCTCAAATGTTGAGGATATTGCGGTGCTGAAATATGCCTTGGAAACTGCGGAAAACACGGTGAACGCCGATTATTACCTCGGCTGTCTTTATTACGACCGTTTCCGTTATAATGATGCGGCGGAATGCTTTGAAGCTTGTGTCCGTAAAAATCCCGAGCACGGCAGAGCGTGGCGCAACCTTTCGCTTTACCTATTCGACAAGGCGCATAACGGCAAAAAGGCGCTTTGCTGTATGGAAAAGGCTCTTAAATACCGTCCCGACGACCCGAGACTTTTGCTTGAATACGAGCAGTTACTTAAAAATACCAATGCAAGCATTGAAGAAAGGCTTAGCGTATACGACAAATATCCCGAGCTTTTAAAGGAGCGCGACGACTGCTATCTCGATAAGCTTACTCTTTTGTCCCAGCAGGGCAAATATGAAGAAGCTATCAATATGGCGGCGGTAAAGCACTTCCATATCTACGAGGGCGGCGAAGGCAAGCTCACCAAACAGCACGCCTGGATGCACGTGCTTTACGGCAACGAGCTGGCTAATGCGGGGAACACCGAAAAGGCAGAGCAGATTTATATGAACGGTATAAATATGCCGAAATCCTACGGCGAGGCAAAGACCTTCTTCAATCAGGAGGCGCATATTTACTACTATTTAAGCAAGCTTTATACGGGTGATAAGCGCACCGCAACGCTCCGGAAGGCGGCGGAATATAAGGCGGCGGTTTCGGAAATCTCCCTCTTCCGCGCGCTTGCGCTCAAAGAGTTAGGAAAAGAAGACGAGGCAAAGGCTGTGCTTGACGAAATGCTTAATAAGGCGCAGAGCCTTATTGATAACAAGGATATGCGCACCTATTACGGTGTAGGCTCGCCGAGTCCTATGCCATTCGAGCTTGATATTGAAAAACACAATCTGCTTGCCGGCTACACCCTTAAAGCCTTTGCACTTTACGGATCAGGCAAGTACAGCGAGGCTGAAATTTGTATAAGAAAAGCGGAAAAGCTTGACCCGAACGACTTTGCGGTTTATACTTACAGACAGGTTGCAAGATAAGAAAAGGGAGTAAAAGCTATGAGAAGGGTTAATTTTATTTCTTCAAGGGACGATTGCTCTGCGGAATTGGAAGGCTTTATAAACGGTCTTTCGGATCATACAACCGTTGTATTAAAGGGCGGGTGTTATCTTTCCAGAAAGGTTCGGGTAAGGAATAAAAAAGGCCTTGCCATAGTCGGAGAAGACGCGAAAATTATTACAGCGTTTGACCCGAAGGAGGGCTTTTACAAATACAGCGGCGCTTTTGATTTTGAGGGCTGTGAAAACCTGACTATCCAAAACTTGATTTTTGATACTGATAAGCCTGTCAATTCGGCGGGCAGGGTGGTTTCGGTCGAGAGTGACGACAGCTCGTTTGTTGTAAAAATGCTTGACGGCTGTGCTTTGGACGGTGGACAGACGATATTCGCGATGAACAGTATGGACGGGGACGGCTCGCCCGATTATATCCTTGCAAGCTATGAAAAAAGCCCTTATGAGGTTTTGGAAAACGGCGAGGTAAGAGTTTTTGGCAGTGAAAATCTGCGTAAAAGCATAGCAAAGCTTCCCATAGGCGAGCGCATCTGCTTCAGATTCGGTCTCGGAAATTTTCATTATCTTAAAAATTCCGCGATAACCTTTGAAAATTGCAAAAACGTTTCAATACTTGATATTACGGTTCATTCTTCGGCGGGGTATATGATTGTCGCCTTTCCGAGGTGTGAAAATTTCCGCATAGAAAGATACCGCGTCGAGTGTCCTAAGGGCAGCAACCGACTAATGGCGTCAAATATTGACGGAATACATTTATTGGGTGTTGGCGGTACAGTTACAATGAAGGACTGCTTTTTTGACGGTCTTGGCGACGACGCGCTGAATATTCATTCTACCGCGGGCTTTATCACCGAATCGGACGGCGGCAGTATTAAGGTAATCAACAAAAGATTCGACATTCCTATGGATAAGAGCTGGTGCCGCAAGGGGGATATTATTGCTGTCTACGATACCTCTTTTGTCAGAAAAGGGAGCCTCATGGTTGAGAAATTTGAGGACAGCAGGGTTTATTATTCCGTTTGCGAGGGGAGTGCAGAGGTCGGCGATGTGGTTGCAAACACCTTCTACAATGCCGAAATACTGGTTGAAGGCTGTGAGGTAAGGAACAGCCGCGCCAGAGCGCTTTTGTTCCAAACCGAAAACATCACCGTCAGAAATTGTGAATTTTTCGGGATTTCTCTCCCCGCTATCCTGATGGCACCCGATATAGTTGTCTGGCACGAAATGAGCCCGGTTAAAAATGTGCTTATAGAAAACTGCACATTCCGAAAATGCGGTTTTGTCGGCAATAACGAAGCCAATGCCGTAATTTCGGTCAAAACCTCGCACGACGGCTCACAGCAGACCCCACAGCAAATTCACAGTAATATCACTGTAAGAAATAATGTATTCAAGGACGTGAGGAATAAAGCAATATATATGTCCTCAGTAAAGGGGTTTGATATTGAAAATAACGATTTCGGCAAAGATGATTATTCGGAAACTACAGTATTGCAAAATTGCAAATAATATTGTAAAGTAAGTGTCGCACAAAAGCCACAGATATAACTCGGGCTCATGTGCGACAGTACGCACGGCGGAGCAAAACCAAAAAAATATTATTATAAGAATAGGATACGGAGCAAGGGAAGGCATACCTGAAATAAAAGCGCTTGCCGATAATTTAGGTGCAGGAATAGCCACAACCCGCAAAATGGTAGACAACGATTATCTGCCATATGAGCTTCAGGCGGGACTTACAGGTGAGTCGGTTAATCCCGACGTGTATATCGCATTGGGCATTTCTGGCGCTGTTCACCATATCTCGGGATTAAGGCAGTCGGGAACGGTAATAGCCGTCAACACAGACAGTGACGCTCCGATTTTCAAATACGCCGATTACGGAATTATCGCTGAGGTTAAAGAAATTCGCATTTAGCTTCCATTGTTAAGTACCTGTGCTTTTTCACGGTAGTCGATTACCGATAATCTGTATAAATGCGGAAGGTTTTATTTAAATCTGTTACCGCAACGGTGCAGAGCCGTTGTACTTTAAGGGAAATAAAGCGTTAATCGAAAACAATGTAAATTTTTGTCGCTTTACATTTACTTTGGTTTGTGCTATAATTAATGCACAATAATATTGCAAAAGGCATAGAATTTTCGGGGGGGGGTATACTGTTGGATACAGTGTATTACGAACAGAAGAATGTAAAACTGTCCTGTTATAACGTTAAATCTCTTTCAGAGGTTCCTCACTTTCATTCGGAGCTTGAAATGGCGGTCTGCTTTTCGGGAAAGGTAAATTGCTTTTTAAGCGGACAGAATTTCGATTTCGGGGCAGGAGATATTGTCCTTGTTTTTCCTAATCAGGTACATAATTATAAGATGATTGAAAACGGAGAATTTTTAGTTATCATATTTTATCCCGAGCTTATTCCAAATATGATAAGCTATTTTAAAAGCTGTCTGCCCGAGCAGTTAAAGGTGAATTTCAACGAATCCGATAAATTAAAGAATCTTCTGTTTTCTCTTAAGGATAAATATGATGAAACGATCGATAATTCGGAATCTCTGCTGATCGGCTATCTGAATTTGGCTATGTTCTTGATGAAGCCTCTCATGGGGGCTAAGCCGATTGCGAATATCAGCTCGGGCAATTTTGAAAAAATCTGTAATTACTGTATTCATAATTACAGGAATAAAATCACATTAGAAATACTGTCAAAGGACCTGCATTTAAGCACTCAAAGAATTTCACATATATTTAATCAGAATATGCGAATTACCATACCGCAGTATGTAAATTTTTTACGTATCAGTGAGGCCTGCCGATTGCTTACCGAAACCGATGATCCTGTTTTGAAAATATATCCTAATGTTGGTTTTGATAGTTTTCAGACTTTTAACCGTGCTTTTTATGGATTGATGAAAATGACTCCAAAACAATTCCGTGAAAAAACAGAAAAAGACACGAAGGAACACGACGGTATTTTTTTATAAAAGATTTTATGATTGAAAAAGCGCTCTTGCCGTAGAGGCAGGGCGCTTTTTTTGACTTATATGAAGATTTATTGGCAATTTACTATATATTTTTTTAAACGAAATAAAGAAAACTATCTTTTCAAGCAATAAAAACGACGATTTTTGTTAGTAAAATCGACTATAATTGAGTTGAAAGAGTCTATTGCAAATTGTATAATATTATTGTGAAATAATTAGATTCATTCGTGAAAATGTCGAATTAACCGTGTGAAACTGTCAATGTAGTGATTCATTTGAACGATAGCTTCAAACATAATGCTCACTGTTCTTGTTTTGTTTTCAGTAAAAGATTTTCACGCAAAAATTAGAAAGGAGAAGGTCATTGTGTTAATGCTTTGTATTTGACATTGCTTGTCGGATTCAATTTGTTTTTGAGTTGGCTTTGGCAATATATGATTAACATTATAATTGAAGGAGATCAATAATATGAAACTTAAAAAAGCTTTGGTAATTTGTTTGGCTCTTTCTGTTTTTTGTACAGCATTTGCAGGATGCGGTAAACAAAAAACGGAATCCGATACCGGTGCAATCGTATCGGAAGATGATGAAAACATCTATGTAAATTTGGAAACCGATAATAATTCCGAGGGTTCAACTTCAGGCGGCAACAATTCAGGCACCGGAAATATCGGAACTGGAAATTCAAGCACTGGAAATTCAAGCACTGGAAATTCAAGCACTGGAAATT
>JBJEOD010000255.1:0-8351 GCA_051880535.1 Acutalibacteraceae bacterium
ATGCTTTTAAAGGGCGTTCCTTACGATATTGCGAACGAGGTTTTATCCGAAACCGAAATTGACGAGGAGGAGCAGGTTCGGGCGGTTATCGAGAAAAAATACGCGCGTAAGCTCACGCAGGAAAACGGCGTGCAAAGGGTTTACGCCGCCCTTGTAAGGAAGGGCTTTTCCTTTTCGGCGGTCAAGAACGCCCTTAAAAAATACAGCGAAGAGCTTGAAAACAGCGAGGAAGATTATGTATAAGGTTAGTATGGTGTCACTCGGTTGTCCCAAAAATCAGGTAGACGCCGAAATGATGCTTTTGACCCTTAAAAACGCGGGGTTTGAAATAGGAACAGAGGAGTCCCAAGCGGACGCGATTATTATTAACACCTGCGGCTTTATTGAGGACGCAAAGAAGGAAGCAATTGAAAATATCCTTGAAGCTGCAGAGTATAAAAAAAGCGGCAAGTGCAAGGCGCTTATTGTTACGGGCTGTCTTGCCGAGCGCTACCGCGACGACGTGACCGAGGAGATTCCCGAGGTTGACGTATGCGTCGGAATAGGCAAAAACGGCGATATTGCAAAAATCGTGACCGACGCATTAAAGGGCGAGCGCAAAAACGCATACGGCGAAAAATATGACTTAGACTTGAACGGCGGCAGAATTTTAGGCTCTTACCCCTTCAGCACCTATTTAAAGGTAGCCGACGGGTGCGACAACTGCTGTACCTACTGCGCCATACCGAAAATAAGGGGCAGACTCCGCTCAAGAAAAATTGAGGACTGCGTTGCCGAGGCGAAAAAATTAGCCGAGGGCGGGGTAAAGGAATTGACGGTAGTAGCTCAGGACACCACCGCCTACGGCGAGGATATTTACGGCAAGCCTATGCTGGCGGAGCTACTTCGCGAGCTTTGCAGAATTGAGGGACTTCATTGGATAAGAACTCTTTACACCTACCCCGACCGCATTACCGACGAGCTGTTAGAGACTGTGGCTGATGAACCTAAATTGGTTAAATATTTCGATATTCCGCTCCAGCACGTAAACGGCGAGATTTTAAAGCGTATGAACCGTAAGGGTAATTACGAAAGCCTGTCGGCGCTTATTAATAAAATAAGGGCGAAAATCCCCGACGTGACGATAAGAACCACCCTTATAACGGGCTTCCCCGGGGAGACTGAGGAGCAGTTTGAAGAGCTGGCGGAGTTTGTAAAGGAAATGCGTTTTGACAGGCTTGGTTGCTTTACCTATTCGGCAGAGGAGGACACCGTGGCGGCAACCTTCCCCGACCAAATTGATGAGCAGTTAAAGCAGGACAGAATGGACAACATAATGGATATGCAGATGACCATATCCGCCGAGAAGAACGAGGAAAAGGTCGGCACGGTGACCGAGGTGCTTATCGAGGGCTGGGACGATTACATTAAATGCTATTTCGGCAGAACCCCCGCCGACGCGCCAGAGGTTGACGGCAAAATCTTCTTTATGTCCACCCGTCCGCTTGAAATAGGCGAATTTGTAAGGGTTCAGGTAAACGACTGCCTTGATTACGATTTGTTGGGAGAGCTATGCGAATGAACACGCCGAATAAATTAACTGTAGCAAGAATAATTGCAACGCCCTTTTTTATGGCGGCGCTGATGATTGATTTTCCGTTCCACTACACCGCGGCGCTGATACTCTTTGTCGCCGCCTCGCTTACCGATATGATTGACGGTAAAATGGCGCGGAAATACAATATGATAACCGATTTCGGCAAGTTTTTAGACCCGCTTGCCGATAAAATGCTGACCACCGCCGCCTTTTTGGGCTTTATAAAAATGGGCATCGGCTGGCAGGTGACCTGGATTGCCTTTATAGTGCTGTTCAGGGAATTTCTGATTTCCTCTTTGCGCCTTGTAGTGGTTTCAAGCGGGGGCAAGGTTATAGCCGCTAATATGTGGGGCAAGTGCAAGACCGTAAGCCAGATGGCGGGAATTATATTTGCGCTGTTTGCATATGTGCTTATCTCCGATTTCGGGCTTAATAACGCCCTTTTTGTTTCGGTATGCAATGTAATAATAAGTATACTTTTCTGGGCTTCTGCCGTATTATGTATTATATCGGGAGTAATTTATCTCAAAGACAGTAAGGAGTTTATTGATCCGTCAAAATAAGCTGATGGGTTTGTTTACTTACTTAGGGGGTTATTTATTTGTTTGACAGACTTCGCGAGGACGTAAACGCGGTAAGGGACAGAGACCCCGCCGCGCGGAGCTTTTTGGAGGTTTTACTGCTTTATCCCGGGGTTAAGGCGATAAGAATGTATAGGAGAGCCCATTTTTATTATGAGCACGGCTGGCTTTTTCTGGCGCGGTATGTCTCGCAGAGAGCGGCGAGGAAAACGGGGATTGAAATTCACCCCGGTGCTAAAATAGGCAGACGGCTTGTAATAGACCACGGAACGGGCATAGTAATAGGCGAGACCACCGAGATAGGGGACGACGTGCTTATATATCAGGGCGTGACCTTGGGCGGCACGGGTAAGGACACGGGCAAGCGCCACCCGACCGTCGGCAACAACGTTATGATAAGCGCGGGCGCAAAGGTTTTAGGACCCTTCAAGATAGGGGATAATTCCCGCATTGCGGCGGGAGCGGTAGTGCTTGAGGAGGTGCCGCCCAACTGTACGGTTGTGGGCGTTCCCGCGAGGGTTGTAAGGCAGGACGGCAAAAAGGTTAACTGCTCGCAGAATCTTGACCAGATTCATATTCCTGACCCTGTTAAGCAGAAAATGGAATGTCTTGAAAAACGCATACGCGAGCTTGAAAAGCTTGTCGGAGGTATAGAAGGAGAAGACGAAAATGAGGATATTTAACACACTTACAAGACAAAAGGATGAATTTAAGCCGATTACCGAGGGCGAGGTTAAAATTTACGCCTGCGGACCTACGGTTTATAACTATATTCATATCGGAAACGCGCGCCCCTTGTGCGTTTTTGACACTTTGCGCCGTTATTTTGAGTGGCGGGGCTATAAGGTCAATTTTGTTCAGAACTTTACCGATATTGACGATAAGCTTATAAAAAGGGCAAACGAGGAAAGCACCACCGTGCCCGACGTTGCCGAGCGTTATATAAAGGAATTCTGGACCGACGCTAACGGGCTGAATGTCAAAAAGGCGACGGTTAATCCCCGCGCCACCGAGAATATCGAGCAGATACAGAGCATTATTTCTTCCCTTATGGAAAAGGGCTATGCTTATGAATCGGGCGGGGACGTTTACTACCGTGCGACCAAGTTTAAGGACTACGGCAAGCTTTCCCACCAGCCTCTTGAGGACTTGGAGGCGGGGGCGAGAATAGACGTCACCGAAATCAAGGAAGACCCCATGGATTTCTGCCTTTGGAAGGGTGCAAAGCCGGGCGAGCCGTACTGGGATTCCCCGTGGGGCAAGGGCAGACCCGGCTGGCACATTGAGTGCTCGGCAATGGCCTGCCGCTACTTAGGCAAAACCATAGACATTCACTGCGGCGGGCTTGACCTTATCTTCCCCCACCACGAAAATGAAATTGCCCAGAGCGAGGCGGCGAACGGCTGTGACTTCGCCCATTACTGGATGCATAACGGCTTTATTAATGTTGACAATCATAAGATGTCAAAATCGCTTAACAATTTCTTTACCGTCCGTGATGTTGCGGAAAAATTCGGTTATGAGCCGATTCGTTATATGATGGTGTCCAGCCATTACAGAAGCCCGATAAACTACTCGGTAGATGTAATAGAGCAGGCGAAAAACTCCCTTGAAAGGCTTTACACCTGCCGCGATAATATCGATTTTGCCCTTAAAAACGCCGAGGACGGCGGCGAGGTTCCCGCATTTGTGGAGCAGAGAAAAGAAGAATTTATCACCGCAATGGAGGACGACCTTAACACAGCCGACGCGCTTGCGGCGGTATTCAGCCTTGTGCGGGATATTAATACAGCCATTGCAAACGGAGCGGGAAAGGCGGCTTTAGAGGCTTTTGCTGATATGTTCGACCAGTTAACGGGCGTTTTAGGTCTTGTTTACAACCGCAAAACCGAGGCGCTTGACAGCGAGATTGAGGAGCTTATTGAAAAGCGCACCGCCGCTCGAAAAGCAAAGGATTTTAAAACCGCCGACGAAATCCGCGATAAGCTAAAGGAAATGGGAATTATATTAGAGGACACCCCGCAGGGCGTAAAATGGACGAGAAGCTGATAAAAAAGGAGCCGTTAGGCGGCGGTTTTTTCGTTTATGTTTCGCCGCGCCACACCTTCGGGACAGACGCGGTGCTGTTAGCCGATTTTGCATCAGCGCGAAAAAAGGATACTCTTGTCGATTTAGGCACGGGCTGCGGAATAATTCCGCTTTTAATGCTAAGGGACGGGAATTTGCAAACCGCCGTGGGGGTGGATATTTCCCCCGAGGCGGCGGCGCTTGCAGAGCGGACAAGCCGTGAGCTTAAAACTGATAATTTCACGGTTATAAACAGCGATTTGAACGACCTTAAAGGAAAGACCGATTTCGGCTGTCATACCCTTGTGACCTGCAACCCGCCCTACAAAGCCCCGAACGGCGGGCTTAAAAACCCCGACGGAGTAAGGGCGACCGCTCGGCACGAGGTTGACTGCACACTTCGCGATATAATTTCGGTTGCGGCGCGGCTTTTGCAGACAAGCGGCAGACTTTGTATCTGCCACAGACCCGAAAGACTTGCGGAATTAATGGACCTTATGCGGGAATATAAATTAGAACCTAAACGACTGCGGCTTGTCTGCCAGCGTAAGGGCGAGGAGCCATGGCTGGTGCTTGTAGAGGGTAAAAAGTGCGCAAAGACGGGGCTTCGCATTTCGCCGACCCTTTACGTTGAGGAAAAGGGCGGGTTTTCGCCCGAAATGATAAAAATTTACGGCGCTTATAAGGAGGCGTACCTATAATGTCAGGAAAGCTTTATGTGGTCGGTACGCCGATTGGTAATTTGGAGGATTTCAGCCCCCGCGCCGTGCGTATTTTAGGCGAAGCCGACTTTATCGCCGCGGAGGACACGCGGGTTACGGTAAAGCTGTTAAATCATTTTGATATAAAAAAAGAAATGCTCTCCTATTACGAGCATAATAAAAATACCAAGGGAAATCTTATAATAGAACGCATTTTAAAGGGTGAAAGCTGTGCGCTGGTCTCCGACGCGGGTATGCCCGCTATCTCCGACCCGGGCGAGGACTTAGTAAGAGCCGCGCACGAAGCGGGGATTACGGTGGAATCCGTACCGGGGCCCAGCGCCCTTGTAACCGCCCTTGCGATTTCGGGAATGGAGAGCGGAAGATTTTGTTTTGAGGGCTTTTTGTCGGTCAATAAAATAAGCCGCAAAAAGCATTTAGACGAGCTTAAAAACGAAAAGCGCACAATGATTTTTTATGAGGCTCCGCACAAGCTTAACGCTACCCTGCGCGATATGCTGAATGTTTTCGGAGACCGAAAAATTGCGCTTGTAAGAGAGCTTACAAAAATACACGAAACGGTTTTTAATACCACCCTTTCCGGCGCGGCGGAGCATTACGCCGACAATCCGCCAAAGGGCGAGTTTGTTTTAATAATCGAGGGAAAAAAAGAGGAAGAGGGCGAGCAGTACACGCTTGAAGACGCGGTAAGGCTTGCAAAAAGGCTGACGGACGAGGGGAAGTCAACATCGTCGGCGGCAAAGGAAGCGGCGGAGGCTACGGGAATTAAAAAAGGCGATATATATAAGGCGCTTATAGGATAATAAAAAATAGGTGTGGGTATGGAAAATAACAACGATTTTTTTGATTTTATCGGGGACGACATTTATTCCTCCTCCCAAGGGGCGGAGCATAATTATGAAGATATTGTAAGCGATTCGGCACTTAAGGGCAAGCATTTCGCTAAAAAGAAAAGGGGTAACCGCTTTACGAAATGGTGGAGACGGCGCAAAAAATGGCAGAAAACCGTTATGATAAGCGCTGTATCGCTTGTGCTTGCCGTTTGCGTGGCGTTCGGTGTACTTTTAAAGATATTTGATTATAATTATAACGCCATAACCTCAAATCCTGAGGATCTGGGCTTTGAAAGCGTTATCAACAAAAAGATTGTAAATGTGGCGCTTTTCGGCATAGATTCAAGGCAGGTGGATTCATTCAAGGGTCTTTCGGACAGTATAATGATATTAAGCCTTAATACCGAAACCAAAAAGGTTAAGGTTATCTCGGTAATGCGCGACAGCTTAGTTCCCATTACCTATAACGGCAAAACCGTTTACGGCAAAATTAACAGCGCATATAATAAGGGTCCCGAGATTGCTATTAAAACCCTTAACACAATTTTCGGGCTTGATATCTCGGAATACGCAACGGTTAACTTTTACGGAATGGCGGATATTATAGATGCTGTGGGAGGTATCGACGTCACCCTTGCGGAGGGCGAGCTTGATGTTTACGGCTACGAGAACGGCAGAAAGGTTAACTGGGGCTTGAACGGCTGTATTGCGGAGCAATGCAGCTATATGGGGCTTGACCCTGACAAGTATTATGTTAAAGAGGCGGGATTTAAGCACCTTAACGGAGTTCAGGCGGTGGCTTATGCGCGAATAAGGCACGCCGCTAATATCGAGGGAACTAACGACGATTACGGCAGAACCGACCGTCAGCGTTATGTTATGGAACAGCTTTTCAATAAGGCGGTCACCTTAAGTAAGTCGCAGTATGTAAAGCTTGCAAAGGCTCTGATGCCCTGCAGCGAGACCTCGCTTTCCTATTCGGAAATTATGAGCCTTGCGGTTAATATTCTGCTTTCCAATCCCACCTTTGAGCAGAGCCGTGTTCCGCTTACCGATTATCAGATGGGTTCAAAGTCTGTCAGCGGCTATGGCTCCTGCGTTTATTACGATTTGGATTACGCGGGTAAAATAATAAGAGCCTTTATTTACGACGATATAACTCCCGAGGACTATATGGAGGCAAACGGTATCGAGAAAAAAGACTGGTACGCAAACAGGTATTCAAGCTCGGGCGGCACAGTCTCGGGCAGTACCTCCTCTAAAAATACCTTGTCCTCGTCTTCAAGTGTTACTTCCTCGGATACCGATTCAGAGCCTTCGTCAAGCGACGGCACGGTATCTGAAATCGAAAGCTCGGATAATACAAGCGTATCAGAATCGACGGATTCCTCGGCTTCAGAGCCGTCGGACAGCTCTTCGTCTTCGGGCAGTACGGAATCTCCCGTAACATCAGAGCCGCCCGTAACCCCTCCCGAAACGGATAATCCGCCCGAACAAACGGAATAACGGTTTAAAAGGAGCAGAAGTCTATGCCCGAAAATATATATCAGGCGGTCTGGATTTTTCTTGTCTACGCCTTTTTAGGCTGGTGCGCAGAGGTGGCGTTCGCGGCGGTGCATAAGGGAAAATTCGTAAACCGCGGCTTTTTAAACGGGCCTGTCTGCCCGATTTACGGCGTGGGTATGCTTGTGGTTGTGACCCTTTTGTGGGGACTAAGACATAATCTTATTTTACTGTTCTTAGGCTCGGCGGGGCTTACGACCGCCCTTGAATACGTTACGGGTCGGGTGCTTGAAAAGTTCTTCCACGATAAATGGTGGGACTATTCCGAAAAGCCCTTTAACGTAAAGGGCTACATATGTCTTGAATTTACAATACTGTGGGGGCTTGCGGCGGCATTTGTTGTCGGGGCGGTGCACCCGTTTGTCTTTATGCTTATTAAAAAAACGCCTTTTGTATTAGGGGTAATACTTATGGCGGTTTTCCTCGCGCTTTTTGTCACCGACCTTGTTATAACGGTGATTGAGCTTGCAAAGCTGCCTAAAAAGCTTAATGCCATGCTTGAAGCCGAAAAGGCACTCAAAGCAATTTCGGATAAAATCGGAGAAAATATCAGCGAAACCGCCATTAACGCCAAGGCGAAGGGCGACGAGCTTGCAGAGGAAGGCAGGCCGCGTCTTGAAGAATTAAAGGCGGAATATGAGAAAAGGGCGGCGGAATATAAGCGTCAATTTGAAGGCCGCGGCTTTGTACCAAAGCGTATTTTCAAGGCCTTCCCCAACCTTAAAAGCGGGCGGTACAGGGCGATTTTTGAACGCTTTGCCGAGAAAAAGGCTGATCTTAAGGAGAAACTGAAAAATGAAAAAGACGGCGTGTGAAAGCTGTGCCAATTATGTCTATGATGAGGAAAGCGACTGTATGTACTGCGGGGTGAATCTGGACGAGGACGAAATGCAGAAATTCTTATCCTCTCAGACCTACAACTGTCCCTACTTTGATTTGTACGACGAATACGGCATTGTAAGAAAACAGAATTAGAGGAGTAAGGATTATGTTTTACGTATATCTTGTG
>JBJEOD010000256.1:0-1874 GCA_051880535.1 Acutalibacteraceae bacterium
GCGCTTGTAAGCATCTGAGCCAAAAACGCTATAATAGGCATTACCCAGATGAGCTGTGCGTCGTGAAAAATATCAAACGAGAATTTAGGAGTCTGGGTAAGATTTATACCGAATAGATTAAAATTCAGATTGCCGAGCTTATCCGCGATTTCGGGGATGTTAAGTGTTCCGTTGCGCACCGCCTCGATAATTTGCAGCTCAGAGCGGGAGTTCGCTGCGGCGCCTAACTGATTTGCCGCTTCGGAAATTGTCGCCGAATCGATATGAAGAAGATAGGTGAGCGGCGACATGATAAGCCAGTAAATGCTGAGCATCAGTACCATACGCAGAACCATAGGCAGACAGCCGCCCGACATAGAGACATTTTCCTCCTGATAAAGCTGCTGCATTGCCTCGCTGTATTTCTGCTTGTCGTCGCCGTAGCGCTTTTTGAGCTCGTCAAGCTTGGGCTTAATCCTTGTCTGCTGAACCGAGGATTTTTGGCTTTTTATGCTAAGCGGTATAAGCGCTAAATTGGCAAGCAGTGTGAAAACAAAGACCGAGGCGGCAAAGTTTCCGCCGAAAATACGGGCTAAAAATTCAAGCACCCAGCCGAGTGGTATATTGATAATGTTAAATAATGTCTGCATTTATGCACCGTCCATTCGCGCCGCCTTAGGCGGCAACGGTTATTTTTTAGATTATTTTTTTCTGCCGCGCATCTTTTTTTCGGGAACGGGGTCGTACCCGCCCTTGCAAAACGGATTACAGCGCAAAACTCTCCAAATGCTCAGCGCCGTCCCAACAATTACCCCTCTTTTTTGTATTGCCTCAATAGCGTAGGCGGAGCAGGTGGGGGTAAAGCGGCAGCAGGGAATTTTGCGCGGCGAGATATTCTTCTGATAAAATTCAATCAGCCGTATTAACAGCCTGCCCATTGTCTTCGTTGCTCCATACGCCCGCCGATTTCAAAAGCGACCTCATAGAAGCCGCGGCGGCGGTGCTTTTAATATTCAGTATGCGCGTCCTCGCCACAATCACGAAATCGTAGCCCTCTTTAATGTCGGGCAGACATTCCCTGAACGCGGCGGTGATAACACGCTTTGCGCGGTTTCGCTTAACCGCGCCGCCGAGCTTTTTGCCCGCTGTTATGCCTAAGCGAATCCCCCTGCGGTTTTTTGTCACATAAATTACAAAATAGGGGGAAACATAGGATTTTCCTTTTTTATAGGCGCGGCGGAAGCTGTAGTTTTCTTTCAGTTTAATAATACTGTTCATAGCCTTAATAAAAGGAAAAGCCACAATTAAGTGGCTTTAGTATGTCAACTGCTTTCTGCCCTTTGCTCTGCGGCGTGCGAGCACCTTGCGGCCGTTAGAGGTTGCCATTCTCTTTAAAAAGCCATGCTCCTTTTTTCTGTGAAGCTTCTTAGGCTGATATGTCCTTTTCATTTATATACCCTCCTTGTCAGACACATTGGCGGTTATGGAGACTTTATATTAAGTCATAACCTATCGATTTTAAATTATAACCCAAATTACATACATATGTCAACAAAAAGTTTTTCAAACAGGCAAAATTAAGAAAAAAATTAAGATTTCTCCCCCCGTGCGGGCTGTAATACTTGAAAAAAACGTCGGGTAATGATATTATATAGCAAAAAGGGGGAGTTTGATGGAGCATATTATTGAGATAAGCGGACTCAACAAGACCTTCGGGGAATTAAGGGCAGTTAAGGACCTTTCCTTCAAGGTTAAAACGGGCGAGCTTTTCGCCTTTTTAGGGGTTAACGGCGCGGGAAAAAGCACTACGATTTCGATTATGTGCGGTCAGCTTAAAAAGGACTCGGGAAAGGTTTTTATCTGCGGCAGGGATATTGACAGGGAGCAAAGCGCGG
>JBJEOD010000257.1:0-1868 GCA_051880535.1 Acutalibacteraceae bacterium
TCATTAATAAAAATTCAAGCTTTTATTGCAACGGCTCCGCTACCGTGGCGGGGCAGGGCTATCACTGCCATAAAGCGGGGGGACACGGCTCGCAGAATCTTTTGCAGGCGATTTCAAACTCCTGTAACCCCGCCTTTATCACAATAGGTCAGTTTATCGGAGTACCGACCTTTTCAAAGTATTTCAAGGCCTTCGGGCTTACCGAAAAAACAGGGATAGACCTGCCGGGCGAGGCAACCTCTACCTACCATAAGGAGGAAAAGATGGGACCTGTTGAGCTTGCGTCCTCCTCCTTCGGTCAGACCTTCAACGTTACGCCTATGCAGCTTATCTCTGCGATAGCCGCATCGGTAAACGGCGGTTATCTCGTTCAGCCGCATCTGGTTGAAAAAAAGCTTGATGACAACGGAAAGGTTGCAGAAACCGCCTCTGCCTCATATAAGCGTCAGGTGATTTCCGAAACTACATCCGCTACTATGAGAGAGCTTATGCAGTATGTTTCGGAAAACGGCGCGAAAAACGCTTTGGTGGCGGGATATAATATAGGCGCGAAGACCGGTACCTCGCAAAAGGTTGCCAAAATTCAGGCGACGGGCGACCATTATCTTTATATAGGCTCCTGCGTGACGGTGGCGCCTATTGAAAATCCCGAAATTGCCGTTCTGGTAATGCTTGACGAGCCTAAGGGAGATAAATATTACGGCGGCGTGATTTCGGCACCCGTTAACTCACAGATTATGGCGGACGTTCTGCCATACCTCGGCTACGAGCCGAGCTATTCCGCCGAGGAGCTTAAAAATCTTACCGTTACGGTGCCTGATACCGTGGGCACAAGCGTTACCGACGCGAAATCAAGAATCAGCTCTGCAAAGCTTGAATGTAAGGTTATAGGCTCGGGAGAAAAGGTACTGCGCCAGCTGCCCGAGGCGGGAAGCAAGGTTATTTCGGGCGGCGCTGTAATGGTTTACACAGAGGAGGGCGACTCCGAGAAGGTTACGGTTCCGAATCTTGTGGGGCTTAGCGTTACCGAGGTAAACTCTGCGGCGGCAAGCGCAAGGATAAATGTTGAGTTTTCGGGCAATACCACAACGGGCGGTCTCAAATCCTATAAGCAAAGCGTTGAGGCGGGACAGTCGGTTGACGCAGGAACGGTAATAACGGTTTATTTCAGAGATGAAAACGTCGTTGACGGTTAAGAGGGAGTAAAAATGAAGCTTATAAATTTGATTGAATGTAAAGAAACGCTTGGGCTGACCGAGATTACGGGAATAACCTGTGATTCAAGGTCTGTTAAGGAGGGCTATGCCTTTGTCTGCATTAAGGGGGCAAAGTCGGACGGTCACGATTACGCCCAAAAGGCGCTTGAAGGCGGCGCGGTGGTGATTATAGCCGAGCGTGATTTGGGGCTTGATAATCAGATTGTCGTCCCCGATACCCACGCCGCGTATGCCGATATCTGCGCTAAGTGGTTCGGCAACCCCGCCGACAGCTTAAAGCTTTTGGGCGTTACGGGCACCAACGGCAAAACCTCGGTTACCTATATGATGAAAAAGATACTCGAAAGGGCGGGCTATAAGGTCGGACTTATCGGGACTATACAGAATATGATAGGCGACGAGGTTATAGCCGCCCACAACACCACCCCTAACGCCTATGAGCTTAATTCCCTTTTCGCGCTGATGAAGGCGAAGGGCTGTACCTATGTTATTATGGAGGTATCCTCCCACGCGCTTGACCAGTCGCGGGTATACAGGCTTAATTTTGAGGCGGCTATGTTTACCAATCTTACGCAGGATCATCTTGATTACCATAATACAATGGATAACTACCTCGCGGCGAAGAAAAAGCTTTTCGGTATGTGCAAAACC
>JBJEOD010000258.1:0-8258 GCA_051880535.1 Acutalibacteraceae bacterium
CCATAACCCTTTCTAAAATCTCGCGGCCGCGGTCGTCGTAGCCGTAGCCCGTAGACCCCGCCATTGCCGCCTCGCTTACCCCGTTTTTAATAAAGGCAGACAGCACCTTTAGCTGGTTAAACTCGGTGACCGCGTCAATCTCCCTAAAGCGTTCACCGCATTTTTCGGTGATTTGTCCGTTTAATGTTAAAAGCCTTTCATCTATATTAAAAAAGCTGTTTATGCTTGTTGTTTGCACCAATATCCCGCCTTGTATCTTTTTTGAAATCCGTTTTTTTCGTAAAATCCGATTAATTCTTCTTCACAGCAGCAAAGCAGCTCTCTGCCGTGATTTTTCTGTAAAATTGCATTTAGTGCCAATGTCCCAAAGCCCTTTTCGCGGCTTACAATGCCGTTTAAAAGGGCGTAATTTCCCGTATGAAGGGAGACTGCGGCGCATTTGTCTTTTATCGCAAAGTAGCTTGCCAGTCCTCGATTAAGCCGCCTGCAAAAATCAACCGCAAAATAGGGGTATTCGGGCAGGAAAAATTCTTTAACATTCAGAATATCGTAAATTTCCCTGCTTGATAGGCAGTCTCCCGACGTATTGCCTGAAATATCCGCCTTGCGGGACATAACAAACACCGAATGAATATTTTTAAGTCCCAATGCCTTTAAAACATCAAGACTCGTGAAAATACTTCTGGGCGAAAGCACCGAAATAAATTCCCGTATTTCCTCAGTATTGCCGTCCTTGCAAAATACCGTCATATCGCCGCTTGCAAAAGAAATATAAGCCTTGCCGCCGTCCTGCGACCAGAAAAGCAGGTCTTTGTCTTCTTTGTAGCAGTCATAAAGGCATTTTATCCTTATATATTCGGCGTTTGGCGTACCAGCCTCGGGCAGGCTGTCAGTAAGGGTTATCATTCGATTTCACCCGAGCATATGCCGTTTATCATATACTTAGCAAGCCTCGCCGCGTTTTCAATATCCCCTTTATCAGCCACGCAAGAGGGGGAGTGGATATAGCGGCAGGGCACCGAAATAGCAAGGGTTCGCACCCCGCCGCGGCTTAAATGAACCGCTCCGGAGTTGTTTCCGCCCGCAACCGCCGCCTTGGGCTGACATTTAATTCCGCTCTTTAAAGCCGCATCATAATACTGTCTGTCATAAACAGTAGACCTGTCCATAAAGGATACTGCGGGACCGTCGCCTAAAGCGCAGACCCTTTTTGAAGCCTCAACCCCCGCAATATCTGCGGCGGTGGTAGCCTCCAGCACGATTGCCGAGTCGGGTGCAACCGTGAAGGCCGCCGCCTTAGCACCGCGCAAGCCCACTTCTTCCTGCACCGAAAAGGTCGCGTAAAAATCGTAGTCGCTGTCATTTGTCAAAAGGGAAATCAGTATCGCACAGCCTGCGCGGTCGTCTATCGCCTTTGCCTTGATTTTATTGCCCATTTCAGTATACTCGCCGCAGATTACGGCACGGTCGCCTATACGAATAAGCTTTAATGCCTCCTCTTTAGAGGAAGCGCCAATGTCTATATAAAGGCTGTCGGCTTTGGGAAGCTTTTTCCTTTCCTCTGAGGAAAGCAAGTGAATCGGCTTACCTGTGATAACGCCGTTAACGTTACCTATTCTCACGCGGCGGAACATAAGCACGGCGGTATCGATTCCCCCGACCGCCGAAAAGCCTAAAAATCCGTCGGAGGTCACAGAGGTTATAATAAGCCCGACTTCGTCGGTGTGGGCGTCAACCATAAGCTTTTTTGCCGAGCGGTTTTTGCCCTTTTTAAAGGCGATAATACTGCCGAGCGGGTCGATTTTGTACTCGCAATGCCCCTCGATTTTGGAGATTATATAGTCCCTTACCGCATCTTCCTCGCCCGAAACGCCGTCAAGGGCGGTAAGCTCCCTTAAAATATTAAGCATTAAAAAGACCTCCCGACAGAATATATTTTTCGAGCAGGTCACAGACCGAATTTAAGTCCGAAAGGCTTAAAACCTCGGTCTCGGTGTGCATATTTCTAAGGGGAATAGAGACCGTACAGGTCTTAACCCCGCCGCGCGAGACCGAAATAACGTCGGCGTTAGTACCCGTTTTGCCGCCCATTACCTCTAACTGATATTTAATTCCGTTTTGCTCGGCAATGTTGATAAGCCTGTCCGACAGGGCGCGGCAAAGCACGGGGGAAACACCTATCATAGCGCCCTTGCTAAGCTTTCCACACTCGGTTTCCGAAATTCCTATGCCGTCACCAAAGCTTACGTCAATGGCTATTGACTCGTCAGCGTTAATGTCAAAGGCGGCGGTCGTCGCCCCGCGCATACCAAGCTCCTCGCCGTCGCTTAAAAGAATCGCAACGCTTATCGGCGGTTCCTTTCCCGCAAGGCGCTTTGCTACCTCTAAAAGGCAGGCGACCCCAGAACGGTCGTCGAAGGAGCGGCCTGTTACCAAATCCCCCGAAAGTGAGGTAGGAAGAGCAGAGAAGGTGACGTAATCCCCTACAGAGACAATATCTTTTGCCTTGTCGCCTAAACCCGTGTCAAGCTTTATTTCCGAAATATCGGTGTACTCGGTCTCGCCCTTTGAAAGGTGGGGCGGAGTACTGCAAAACACGGCGGGGATTTTTTCCTTGCCGTGAACCGTGACCGCCCTCGCGGGGAGGGCGCGTATATCTATCCCGCCCGAATTAGACACGGTCAAAAAGCCCTCTTCGTCAATGTCGGTCACAATCATACCTATCTGGTCGATATGCGCGTCAAGCAGTAGGGTATAATCGCTTTTACCCTTAATAAAGCCTGCAACGCTTAGATTGCCGATCTTTTTTATCTCGGCGTAGTCGTTCAGTATTTCCCGCGCGGTATCGGCGGCATCGGTCACCGTGCCAATCGCGTCCCTTTCGGAAAGGGAAAATAAAATATCCTTAATATCCATTACAGCTTGTTTACCAGTTCCTTAAAGTAATTTCCGCGCGCCACGAAATTGGGGAATGCGTCAAAGCTCGCGCAAGCGGGGCTTAATGTTACAATATCGCCCGAAACGGCGTCCTTATGTGCGGCGTCAACCGCCTCGGCAATGTCGGCAACCCTTATAATCTCGGGCTCACCCTTGTAGCTCTTGTCGGCACGGATGCATTTTTCTATCTTTTCGGCTGTAGCGCCGCAAAGATAAAGCTTTTTAACCTTATCAATAATGTAAGGCACCATCGGCTCAAAGGGAATGTGCTTGTCGTATCCGCCCGCAATAAGCATTACCTTTTGGTCAAAGGCTTTAAGGCACGCAATAGTCCTTGTGGGGCTTGAAGCAATCGAATCGTTATAATACTTAACCCCGTCAAGCTCCCTTACAAGCTCAATCCTGTGCTCAACGCCCTTAAATTCGTGGGCGACCTTTTTGATTGTGTCAACACCCACATAGCCCCAGACCGCGGCGATAGCGGCGAGATAGTTTTCTACGTTATGGTCGCCCAATACTGCGATTTCGCTCCTGTGCATAATGGGCGCGTCAATCCCGCGGTACGCCATATGGATAACCCCGTCGGTATCGAGCCACGCGCCGTTTTTAAGGGGGCGCTCCATACTGAAGGACAGCGACTGCCCGCGGACGTACTTCCTGAACTCGCGGGTTATATCGTTATCGCGGTTTAAAACCGTCCTTGAAAAAGCGTTCTGGTGGAGCAGAATATTCTTTTTTGCCTCAACGTATTCGTCCATATCCTTGTGTATATCAAGGTGATTGGGGGCTACGTTGGTGACAACCGCCACGTCGGGGCTTTTTCTCATTGAGATTAGCTGGAAGGAGGAAAGCTCCGCCACAACGTAATCCTCGGGCTTTATGTTCTCGATTTCGGGCAGTAAGGGCTTGCCGATATTTCCGCCTAAATGAACGGTTTTGCCCTCTGCCTCAAGCATTTTGGCGATAAGTGTTGTTGTGGTGGTCTTACCGTCAGAGCCCGTCACAGCGAAAATGGTCGCGGGGCAGAGGTCGAAAAATACCTCCATCTCGCTTGTCACGGCGATACCCTTTTTTCTCGCCGCTTCAAGCTCGGGCAGATTAAAGTTCATACCCGGGGTGCGGAAAATAATGTCTACCTCCAGATTGTCAAGGTAGCCGTCCCCCAGTCGTAATTCCGCTCCCGCCGCCTCGATTTCGTCCGCCGCCGCGCCTATCTGCGCGCGGGTTCTGCGGTCGCAGGCGTACACTGTAGCACCCTTGCTTAAAAAGTTCATAATAAGCGGGGTATTGCTAACCCCTATGCCGCACATTGCTATTTTTTTGCCGTTAATCTGTTTAAAAAACTGCTTGCAGTCCAAAATGATTGCCTCCTGTCAGTATTAAGTACATAATAATCTCCATTCTGCCGCTAAAGCGTCAGCACAAATAGGTTATAAATCTTCCTAAGCGGTGAATGGAGATTAAACCGGCATGTTTCGCGGTTGCCTTTTATGTAATAAAAGGCGAGCGGAACGCCGTCCCTATATTGTGTATATCGTGATTTTTCACGATATATCTATTTTATTATACTTAATATAAAGGAAAATATCAACAGTAAGAAAGCTTTTTTAATAAATAATTAAAGACTTAGACGAATAAAATATAGCAGGAGCGTGGGAAAATATGAATTATATAAACTGTAAGGATATGTGTCTGCCCGAGGAGCTGCGAAACGCAGTAGCCTTTTGGGCGAAAAACACCGTCGGACATTTGGAAACACTTTTAAAGCTCGGCGGTTCAAGTACGGCGGTAATGCAGCCCTGTTTTTCCTCGGAGCTTAACGACCTGCTTTCCTCATTCAGAAAAATAAGCGAGCTTTACAGCAGTAAGCAAGCCCGTCTGCCCGCAAAGCCGCAGCTGCTTTTTTCGGAAAACCGACGGCTTATCAATCTGCTTGAAAGAATGAAATTTGAGGGCTTTGGCGGCTACCCCTATTTACAGCAGACGATTTTCCACTACATTTACGAGCAGAGGTACATAAATGCGATTTTCGGGGTGCAGAATGAAAACAGAGGGCTTATAACGGTGCGATTTTCGCCGATAGGGGGCTATCCGCTTGTCTGCATTTACAATCAGATGTATTTCTGGAGCGTGATAGGCGCTATGCACCCATCGCTTATGATGGGCAACGAAAGGTTTTACCGCTCGGCTTCGCTCCACACAAGGGAGTATTTAACCGAGATAACCAACCGTTTTAATGTAATTTGCTTTGAGTTAAGCAGTTTAAGAAAACCGCCCGTAAAGGCAGAGCTTAAAAGGGTGTTTGATAGTTTTTGCGGGCTTAATTTGGATTTTCTGCGCTTTTTAAGGCTTATCAAGGCGAACGGCGGCGGGATTTTCGCGGCGGGCGCGCCGACCGATATGCCCCAGAGCTTTTATAAAAGCCTTGACCATATAATAAGCGAGCATACACTTGTAAAGGAATTAAACGAGGGTATGGAAAGAAGCCTGTTATAGTATTATTTGCGTTTTTCGCTTGTAAAACGGGGAATATTATGGTATGATTTTTTATGAAAAGAGGAATGAAGATGACCGATAACGAGCTTGTTAAAAAGGCGATAGACGCGCTTGAAAATTCATATTCCCCCTATTCGAGCTTCAGGGTTGGCGCGGCTCTGCTTGCCGCCGACGGCAGGTTTTTTTGCGGCTGTAATATTGAAAACGCGTCCTACCCCGCGGGTATATGTGCGGAGCGCACGGCTGTAGGCAATGCGGTTTCGGCGGGGGCGAAGGAGCTTTTAAAAATAGCGATAGTCGGCGGCAGGGACGGCATTATCACCGATTACTGCCCGCCCTGCGGCATATGCCGTCAGGTATTAAGTGAGCTTTGCGGCGAGGACTTTGAAATTCTGCTTTATAACGGCGAAAAAATAAAAAGCTACAAACTAAGCGAGCTTTTGCCCCAAAGTTTCGGGAGGAAAGACCTATGCGAATGACCGATATAATTGAGAAAAAGCGGGACAGGCTGACGCTTGATGATAAGGAGCTTGAATTTTTTGTATCGGGCGTTACCGATAAAAGCATACCAGACTATCAGATTTCCGCCCTTTTAATGGCAATTCTTTTAAACGGAATGGACCCGCGCGAGACCCTTACCCTTACTACGCTTATGGCAAAAAGCGGGGATATGCTTGATTTATCCGACCTACTCCACACGGCGGACAAGCACAGCACAGGCGGCGTGGGGGATAAAACCACCCTTGCCGTAGCACCTATCGCGGCGGCGCTCGGCTGTACAGTTGCAAAAATGTCGGGCAGAGGGCTTGGCTTTACGGGCGGTACGGTGGATAAATTAGAATCGATTGCGGGCTATAAAACCGCGCTTGAGACCGCAGAGTTCAAGAAAATTGCAAGGGAGTACGGTATGTGCGTTACGGGGCAGAGCGGCAATTTTGCTCCTGCCGATAAGCGGCTTTACGCTATTCGTGACGTGACCGGGACGGTTAACAGTATACCGCTAATTGCGTCAAGCATTATGAGCAAAAAGCTTGCGGCGGGAGCGGAAACGATAGTTCTGGACGTAAAATTCGGCAGCGGCGCCTTTATGAAGACCCCCGAGGACGCTGAAGTCTTAGCGCGCGAAATGGTGGAAATCGGCAAGGGCGCGGGCAGAAAAACCGCCGCCGTTATCACCGATATGGACGTGCCGTTAGGGTATGCCGTGGGAAACGCGCTTGAGGTGTCCGAGGCGGTAAGGGTTTTAATGGGCGAGGGCGAAAAGGATTTAACAAGCCTTTGCATATTGCTTGCGGCGAAAATGTATCAGATAAGCTTTGATAAGACAGAAGAAGAGAGTATCGCGGCGGCAGAGCGCGTAATAGCCGACGGCAGTGCCTTTAAAATACTTTGCGCGGCGGTAAAAGCGCAGGGCGGCGACGAAAGGCTCTTAACAGGCGAGCATAAATTCCCACTTTCGGCGGCACAAACCGAGCTTACAGCGGAAAAGGACGGCTATATTACGGCTATGAACAGCGAAACGGTCGGCAAGGCGGCGGTAATGACGGGCGCAGGCAGGGAAAGGCTCGGCGACAATATAGATTATTCGGCGGGTATAATACTCGCAAAAAAGTACGGCGATTATGTTAAAAAAGGAGAGCGCTTAGCCACCCTTTACGGCGCGACCGAATGCCTGCAAAACGCGCGGGAAAGGCTTTCTATAGCATATTCCTTCGGGGAAGAAAAGCCGTGTGATAAGCCGATTGTTTATAAGGTGATTGATTGATATGCCGCTTTGCGATAATGTAAAATATATTCATGAGCCGACTCCCTTACAATGCGGTCAGGCGGTGCTTGCAATGCTTACGGGAAAAACGGTGGACGAGGTGGTAAAGCTTGTAGGCACCGAGCGTGAAACCAAGCTTTGCGATATGCTTGAATTTCTTAAGAATGAGGGGATTTCCTTTGAAAACCGCCGCGTGCAGGTAAATGATAAGACTGAGCTTCCCGAAATTTGCATATTAAGCCTTGAAACCCCGCGCTGTTGGCATTGGTCGCTGTATTACAAGGGTGTTTTTTACGACCCCGAGCACGGAATACTTGATGATTTTCCCGAAGCCCGCCGTAAGTATTACTGGAAAATAAGCGAATGATTATTCGCAATAACAGGTTGTGCGGACAGGCAATGCCTTCCCCCCCCCTTATATGTAAATATAGTCTTACAAAAAACCGCCGCGGATTCCGCGGCGGTTTTCTGCTGCTTACCTACCCTATGTGGTTGTGCCGCCGAGACCGAAGCTTACCGAGAGCGCCTTGTCAACCAAGCCCATTGAGCATGTGTCAAGGCTTCCCATTTTTTCCTTTAGCCTCTGCTTGTCTATGGTGCGGACCTGTTCGAGCAATACAATCGAATCCTTAGCGAGTCCGCAGCCGTCGGCGTGGACCGAAATATGGGTGGGAAGATTTGTTTTATCGCGTTGGCTGGTGATTGCGGCGGCAATTACGGTGGGACTGTATTTGTTGCCGACATCGTTCTGGACTATAAGTACGGGTCTGATGCCGCCCTGCTCAGAGCCTACAACCGGACTTAAATCGGCATAGTATATTTCTCCGCGCTTGATATTCATTCCTGTTTCACACTCCGCTTGTAATTATGGATGACGGAAAGCGCAGGCCTGTTACTAATCGCCTATCCGTCAGGCTAATTATATTTTTACCTGTCTTTCCCTAAATTAATCAAATAAATTTCAACACTATATAATATGTGTAAATAATTCTGAATGTGAAAGAGGGATTGTTCCTTATCGGTAATTAAATGAGCTTGATTATTTTTTGACTGTGCGCTT
>JBJEOD010000259.1:0-8234 GCA_051880535.1 Acutalibacteraceae bacterium
ATATCAAGCAGAATAAGATCGGGAGAATATTTAGAGGCATACTCAACCGCCTGCTCCCCGTCGCCTGCGACAACGGTATCAAACCCGTCCTTTTCAAGATAAAGCCTTAAAAGCTCGCATATATTTTCGTCGTCGTCCACAATAAGTATTTTATATTGCACATTAAACAGCCCCTTATTTTTTATTCCAACTCTATTTAAATATAATAATATAATATTTTTATTACGAAAATATGAATAATTGTAACTTTAGTATTAAAACGGTGAAATTTGTTGCTAAAAAATAAGGACAGCGGTTAAGCTGTCCTTTAAAGCGCACGGATTAAAGCGTATATTTATGAAACACCTTTTTACCCTTTTTGAGCACAACTCCGTCCTTAAAGCTGTCTGCGGACAGGGTATACTGAGGGTCGGTGAGCTTTTGGTCGTCAATGCTTACTCCGCCTTGAACTACAAGCCGTCTTGCCTCTCCCTTTGAGGCGGCAAGCCCCGCTTTAACCATCATATCAAGCACGCCGATAACTCCGTCGGTGAAATCGGAATCCTCAAGCTTGGTAGACGGCATATTCTCATGCGAGCCGCCGCCCGCAAATATCGCCTTAGCTGCAGACTGCGCTTTTTCCGCCTCTTCCTCGCCGTGGACAAGCTTTGTAAGCTCGTAAGCCAGAATTTCCTTGGCGGTGTTAAGCTGACTGCCCTCCCACTTGTCCATCTTGTCGATTTCTTCAAGCGGCAGGAAGGTGAGCATCCTGATGCATTTAAGCACGTCGGCGTCCGCAACATTGCGCCAGTACTGGTAAAATTCATAGGGTGAGGTCTTTTTGGGGTCAAGCCATACCGCGTTGCCCGCTGTTTTGCCCATCTTGTGCCCCTGTGAATCGGTAAGCAGGGTTATGGTCATAGCGTGTGCGTCCTTGCCTAATTTCCTTCTAATAAGCTCTGTGCCGCCTAACATATTGCTCCACTGGTCGTCGCCGCCGAACTGCATATTACAGCCGTATTCCTTAAACAGGTGGTAGAAATCGTAGCTCTGCATTATCATATAGTTGAATTCAAGGAAGGAAAGCCCCTTTTCCATTCTCTGCTTGTAGCACTCGGCTCTCAGCATATTATTGACAG
The DNA here is from genome assembly GCA_051880535.1 of Acutalibacteraceae bacterium. Taxonomy (GTDB): domain Bacteria; phylum Bacillota; class Clostridia; order Oscillospirales; family Acutalibacteraceae; genus UBA737. The sequence continues at coordinate 1,119 of JBJEOD010000259.1, forward strand.
AGAAGCAGGCACCCACCTCGCGCAAAAGCTCAACGTAGTTAAGCTTTAACAGCCAGTCGGCGTTGTTGATCATCATAGCCTTGCCCTCTGAAAAGTCGATAAAACGCTCCATCTGACGCTTGAAGCATTCGGCATTGTGGTCAATATCCTCTTTTGTAAGCATTTTGCGCATATCGGTTCTGCCCGAGGGGTCGCCTATCATAGTGGTTCCGCCACCTATAAGGGCTATCGGCTTATTCCCCGCCATTTGCAGGCGCTTCATAAGCGTAAGTGCCATAAAATGACCCGCGGTAAGGCTGTCGGCTGTGCAGTCAAAGCCGATATAGAAGGTTGCCTTGCCGTTGTTGATCATTTCCTTGATTTCTTCCTCATCGGTTACCTGCGCGATAAGTCCTCTGGCTACAAGCTCGTCATAAATTGTCATCATTCTTACTCCTGTCTACTAACTCTTTTGCTGATTTATATAAATTTTCGGTAAGCTCGGCGCCCGACATAATCCGTGCGATTTCGCTTATCCGTTCCTCATAAGATAGCGGCTCAACCCTTGTAAAGGTTCTGCCCTGTCTTGTGTTTTTCTCAATTAAGAGATGGTTGTCCGCCATAGCGGCTATCTGCGCTAAGTGGGTCACGCATATAACCTGACGGTTTTTCGATACCCTTTTTAGCTGAGTGCCGACCTTGCCCGCGGTGTAGCCGCTGATTCCCGTGTCTATCTCGTCAAAAATCATAGTGCCTACCTTGTCCTTATCAAGGAGTACGCTTTTTATAGCCAGCATAACGCGGGACAGCTCGCCGCCCGAGGCAATTTTGGCAAGCGGCTTTACCTTTTCACCCTTGTTTGCCGATATCAGAAACTCAATAACATCGCACCCGCGCTTTGTATACCGCCCCTTTTCTATGGAAACGGTAAACCGCACGTCGGGCATATTAAGGTAGCTTAAAATTCCGCAGACCTTGGCTTCAAACTCCGCCGCCGCTTTTTTGCGGGATTTTGTAAGCCTCTCGCCCAATTCCACAAGCCGTTCGGTGGATTTGTCAAGCAAATCGGAAAGCTCGGCAATACGGCGGTCGGAAAACACCAGCTCGTCAAGCCTTACCCTTGCCGCCGCTAAGAAGTCAAGCATTTCCTGCTCGCTGTTTCCGTATTTTAACATAAGCCTGTCAAGCGTGTCAAGTCTTTCGTTAATGCTGTCGGTGTCCATATCGGAATACTCCGCACCGTCAAGGAAATCCCGCGCCTCGGCGGCAACGTCCTCTATAACCGAAGCCGCGTCGGCTAATTTTTCCGATTGCAGGCGCCATTCGTCCGATTTAAGACCGATAAGCCTTTTCTGCGCGTCGGTAATAAGCGCCGCCGCGCCGTCAAAATCGTCGTCACCCTTAAGGGCGGTGCATACGGCTGAAAGCGCCTCGGCGGTCGCCTGATAGTTCTTAGCAATTTCAAGCTCTTTTTTTAGCCTTGCGTACTCGCCTGACTTTATATCCGCACTTTCAAGCTCGTTAATCTGATACTTTAAAAGGTCGGTTTCGCGGCGTTTTTCGTCCTCGTCGGTCTCAGCGGAATTAAGCTCCCTGCGGATTTTGTTAAGCTCGCGGAATTCCGAGTAATATTTGTTTAAAAGCTCGCTGTTTTCCGCCAGCGCGTCTATGTAGTCTATATGTCGGTCGGGGTCTAAAAGCGCCTGACTGTCGTGCTGGCCGTGAATATTAATAAGGCTTTTACCTATCTCTTTTAGCTCTGTCGCGGTGACGGGGCGGTCATTAAGCTTTATAAGCCCCTTTCCCGCGGCGGAAAGCCTACGCCTTATTACTATATTACCGTCCTCGTCGGGTGTAAAGCCAAGTTCTGCAAGCGCCCCCGCCGTGTAATTGTCAAAGCAGCCGAAAACCGCCGAGACCTCAGCTGTATCGCACCCCGCGCGGATAAGCTCCCTTGAAGTGCGCTCCCCTAAAACTGCGTTTATCGAATCGATTACTATCGATTTTCCCGCTCCCGTCTCGCCTGTTAAGACGTTAAAGCCCTCAGAAAACTCAATGTCCGACTGTTCTATAACCGCTATGTTTTCGATATGAAGAAATTTGAGCATTTTTTCTTCCCCATTATTTTAAAAGCTTGTTAAGCTCTGCGGTAAGCCGCGCCGACTGCGTCTCCCCCGCCGTGACAATTATAATCGTGTCGTCCCCCGCAAGAGAGCCTAACATCATATCCCCGAACATTTCGTCAACCGCGACGCAGGCACCCTGAGCCATACCTGTGTAGCACTTAATCACCACATTATTAAGCGAGAAGGAGACGGTTTTAACCGCCCTTGAATACAGCTCACGATAATGCTCTCTGTTCTGCATAACCGCCGCGGCAGGCTCGTTTGCGATATATCGGTAATTACCGTCCGCGTCATGTCCCTTAACAATTCTGAGCTCCTTAATATCCCTTGAAACGGTTGACTGCGTGACATTATAGCCGAGAGCCAAAAGCTCGTTTTGCAGATCCTCCTGCGTTAAAAATATTTTATTTTTTATTAGCTCAAGTATTTTTTCCTGTCTGCTGCTTTTCATTTACATACTCCTGCCGTCTCTGAATTTAATCGATAGCGTTTTATAAAAAGACCTGTCGTTAAGCCTTAAAAGCTTTGCAGTCTGTCTTGATTTTTTAATGTATATATCCGTATACGGGCGTACAGGGCTTACCTTTCTGCCGTCCACCGTCAAATAAATGTCGGTGCGTTTTTTTGAATACGCCTTTAATTTTACCGTGTTTTCGGTGCCTAAGAGAATCGGCTTTGCCGAAAGCGAGTGGGAGCAAATAGGAGTAATACACATATTCTGGGTAAGCGGATCTATTATCGGTCCTCCCGCCGACATAGAATAGGCTGTGGAGCCTGTCGGTGTGGAGAGTATCAGTCCGTCCGCGCGGTAGTTAATGTAGTCCCTGCCGACCGCAACCGAAATATCGATAATTCTTGAAATATATCCGCTTGTTATAACCGCGTCGTTAAGGGCGTTATACTCCGCGAGCTTTTTACCGTTTTCAACCACGCTTACAGAGAGCATCATACGGTTTTCTACAAAATACTCTCCCGTTTTAAGCTTGGAAATCAGCTCTAACTCATTCTGCTCGATATTCGCAAGATAGCCCATTCTTCCCGCGTTTATTCCAAGCACCGGCTTACCCTCAAGGGCGGCGCGCTTGGCATAGCGTATAATCGTGCCGTCGCCGCCTATTGTAATAATAAAGTCCGCCGTTTTATAAAGCTGTTCCTCGGGCAGGTGTTTAAAGTCAGCTCCAGCGATATTTTCGGGGAGATAGCCCTCTATCTCCTCATTTTTTAAAATAACGCCGAGCTTTTCAACCACCTCCGACGAGCCGCGCTTATCAAGGTTAGGTAAAATCGCAACCTTCATATCCTCACTCCTTAAGCGCCTTATAGGAAGCCTCAACCAGCTCTTCAGCCGTTATTTCGCAACGGTTTTCGGGGCTTTCGCTCTTTTCTATAAAGCACAGATATTCAATATTGCCCTCGGGTCCCTTAATCGGGGAAAAATCAAGACCCAAAAGCGAAAACTTATTTTCGTTAATCAGAGCGGCTATTTTTTTAATAACCGCAATATGCACCGATTTATCCCGCACAACGCCCTTTTTGCCTACATTTTCCTTGCCCGCCTCAAACTGCGGCTTGATAAGGCATACCGCTCTGCCGCCGTCCTTTAAAAGTGTGCGGAGTACGGGGAAAATATGGTAAAGCGAGATGAAGGAAACATCTACCGAGGCGAAGTCCAATTCGTCGGGCACCTGCTCGCGGGTGACATAGCGGAAATTGCTGCGTTCAAGGTTTATAACCCGGCTGTCGGTGCGCAGCTTCCAGGCAAGCTGACCGTAGCCGACGTCAATCGAATAAACCTTAGCAGCACCGTTCTGAAGCATACAGTCTGTGAACCCGCCCGTTGACGCGCCTATATCGGCACATACACAGCCGTCAAGGGAAATATCAAAGCTTTTCACCGCCTTACTGAGCTTTAGTCCCCCGCGGCTTACATACTTTAGGGTCTCGCCCCGTACCTCAATAATATCGTCGGGCTTTACGGTGTTGCCCGCCTTGTCTGATTTTTGATTGTTAACATAAACTATGCCTGCCATAATAAGCGCCTTTGCCTTTTCCCGGCTTTCGGCCAAGCCGCGCTCGGTAAGCGCTACATCAAGTCTCTGTTTTTCGTTCATCTTTACCCTCTGTCGCCCTTAGCATACCTTCGGAATCAAGTCCGTTTGATTTTATCGCGGAGGAAACCGCCGCACAGGGAACAAATTTCCCGTCTATAGCGTGAATTTTGTATTTACCGCTAAAGCCGTCCTCCAAAAGCCTTGCCGCGCAAAGCTCGCCTATACCGCCGTTTTTAATGCCCTCCTCAAAGAAATGCACCTCTTTGAAGGCTTTAATTAGATTAAAGCAGTCGTCGCTTAACGGATAAATTTTATTAAGCTTTAAAATATTCAGGTCAGGCCGTTTTTTCTTCGCCTCCAGCGCGTCGGAAAAAAGTCTGCCGTAGGTTATTATCAGCTTTTCGCCGTCCCCCGCAATAAGGGTGTAATCCTCCGAAAAATCACAGTCGGGCTCTTCCTTTTCACAGCCGCGCGGATAGCGTACAGCGCAAAAGCTGTCGGTTTCGGCGGCTCGCTTAATATCCTTTTCAAGTTCCCTGTAATAGCAGGGGGAATAAACCGTCATATCAGGCACGGAGGTTAAAAACGGCACGTCAAACAAACCCTGATGGGTCTCGCCGTCCTCACCTACTATCCCCGCTCTGTCAATAAGCAGTCTTACGGGAAAGCCGCCTATTGCAATATCATGAATAACCTGATCAAAGCCGCGTTGAAGAAAGGAGGAATACACCACAAAAAAGGGCTTCATTCCCGCGCTTGCAAGCCCCGCCGCAAAGGTTACGGCGTGCTGTTCTGCAATGCCGACGTCAAAAAATCGGCTTTTATATTTTCCCGCAAAGGCGGTTAGCCCCGTCCCCGAGGTCATAGCGGCGGTAATGGCGCATATTTTATCGTCATTTTCGGCAAGGGAGCAAAGCGCCGCGCCCGCAACGTCCGAAAAGGTAAGCTTTCCGCTTTCTGTAGCGCCCTTTTCAACGTCAAAGGGTGAAACGCCATGATAGCTTTTAGGCGAAGACTCGGCATAGGAATAGCCCTTCCCCTTGGTGGTTATAACGTGAATCAGCGAGGGCCGCGAATAGGTCTTTGCAATATCGAAAAGCTGTTCCATTGCCTTGACGTCATGCCCGTCGACAGGACCTAAATAATTAAAGCCTAATGCCGTAAAGAAATTATTTTTATAAACAAGCCCTTTTATATCCTCTTTGACCGTGTAGACAAAATTATAAACCGGCTTTCCGATAACGGGTATCGCCGTCAGAAAACGGCTTATTTTAAATTTAAAATGGTGATAGTGCGGCTTGTTGCGCATTTTTGTAAGACTTCGCGCAAGGGCACCCACATTTCGCGAAATCGACATTTTGTTGTCGTTAAGCACAACTATAAAATTATTTCTTCCGCTGCCTACGTTGTTAAGCGCCTCGTAAGCCATACCGCCCGTCATTGCTCCGTCGCCAATCACGGCGACCGCAGTACCGTTCTCCCCTTTAAGCCGCTTTGCACGGTAAATGCCGTAGGCGGCGGAGATAGAATTACTGCTGTGACCCGTAATAAATTGGTCGTGCTCGCTCTCTGACGGCTTCATATACCCCGAAAGTCCGTTTTCGGTTCGGAGGGTGGAAAATTTATCAAACCGACCTGTTAAAAGCTTATGGGTATAGCATTGGTGACCTACGTCAAAAATTATCGCGTCGTCGGGCGAGGAAAAGCTCCTGTGGAGCGCAACGGTAAGCTCGACCGCGCCGAGGTTAGAGGCTAAATGACCGCCGTTTTTTGAAACTGTAGAAATAATGCAGTCGCGGATTTCCTCGCATAAAAGCGAAATTTGCGCTTCGTTAAGCTTTTTAACATCATCAGGTGATTTTATTTTGCATAACAGCTTATATTCCAATTATTATACATTCCTTTTAATATCTTCGGTTAAGCAGATATTTTGTTAGCTCCTTTAAGGAGCTGTTGTCGCCTTCAAAATTGTCAAGCAGCTTTTCGGCGTTTTCGGAAAGCTCTGCCGCCTGCCTGCGCGCGCCATCTATTCCGTAAAGGGTGACAAAGGTGGTTTTGCCGTTTTTTTCGTCACTGCCTATCGGCTTGCCTAAGGTCTTTTCGTCGGAAGTGCAGTCAAGAATATCGTCGATTATCTGAAAAGCAAGCCCCAAGCTGTCAGCGTATTCACAGGCGTAATTAATATGCTCCCCGTCCGCGCCCGCAAGGATACAGCCGCAAACCGCCGCCGCCTTTAAAAGGCAGGAGGTTTTTTTAAGGTACATTACGCTTAGCTCCTCTGAGGTTGCGCCCGTTTTTTCTAGGCTCAAATCCATAACCTGACCGCCGACCATACCGTCTATTCCCGCGTTGTCCGCAAGGACGGAAATCGCCCTTAATACCCTGTCGGCGGGGATTCCCTCGGTTTTAGCCGCCGCAGAAAAGGCAAGGGTTAAAAGCGCGTCCCCCGCAAGCAGAGCGGTATCCTCCCCGAAGGCCTTGTGGCAGGAGGGCTTGCCTCTTCTCATATCGTCATTATCCATACAGGGCAGGTCGTCGTGAATAAGGGAATAGGTATGTATCATCTCAATAGCCGCGGCGAAATTAAGGGCGTTTTCCCCCTCTCCGCCGCAAAGCTTATAAAATTCGAGCAGTAAAACGGGTCTTATTCTTTTTCCGCCGCTAAGCAGGCTATAGCGCATAGCCCTTCTCGCCGCAGAAAATTTATCCTCATTTTCGGGAATAAGCTCATCAAGCCTTTGCTCAATCTTAGGTAAAAGCTTATCAAAAAGACTTTTAATCTCCATTTTCCCGCTCCTCCTCTGTAAGTGAGGTTATCTTCTGCCGCGCGGTTTCAAGGGTTTTGCGGCAATCGTTTGAAAGCTTAATTCCGCGCTCGAAAAGCTTAATGGATTCGTCAAGCGAAATATCTCCGCTTTCAAGCTGTGAGACAATTTTTTCAAGCTCGTCAAGCGATTTTT
>JBJEOD010000260.1:0-8212 GCA_051880535.1 Acutalibacteraceae bacterium
TGTGTTGCTGCGGAAAAAGCTAAAAAGTTTTCCACATTTTTAACAGTCTCCAAATGTTCAGGGCCGCCGCCCGTGTTTTTTCTCACTTGCGACAGCCCCTTATTTTTGCCTATTATCACTTCGCTCTTACCTCAATACGGCTTGTGTCGGGATTCTTGAAAATAATAACACTATTCTTGGCATTACAAAACATTTCATTTTGGCAACAATTTTGTAATAATTATTGAAACACTGACAAATACAGTATATAATTAGTTTGAAATTGCTAAAGCGGAGTGGTGTTTATGAGAAAAGTTGCGGTTGTATTATCGGTGCTGTTGATACTGATGGGCGTTTTCGCGGGATGTAACAGCAAGGCTTCCTCGGAAGATATACTGTTATCGGTTTTAAACAGCGAGACTGATTTTATCGACGAAAACGGTAACTCGGTTAAATTAAAGGATTATAAGCTGGACGGAACAGAACTTACGGCGGTTCCCGAAAAGTATGCCTTTGTTGATTTTGACGGCGACGGAGCAAACGAGCTTGCGGTGCATGTTACTCCCGATTACGGAGCATATATTGTACTTCACCTTTACGGAGGAAGGGTCTACGGCTTTGAATTTAACGAAAGAGAAATGATTGATTTAAAGCAGGACGGCACCTTTGTTCAAAGCTCGGGCGCGGGATTTAACGGCATAGCGGAAATTAAATTTAACGGGGATAAATACGTGCTGACCGAAACGGCATTTGCGGATGATTATGAGGGAGTTTACAGGCTGGAAGGCAAGCCGTCGGACTCTAAGGAGACACAAAAGGTTTTTGATAGTCAATATAAAAAATCTTCGGTTAAGTGGACAGAAATGTAACGGAATAAAAATGTGGGTTGAGGTTTAATATGATAAGGGAGATTAAAAAACAGGCGTGGGAAATACGTTCCTTAAACTATAAAAAATTTTTGCCGCCGCTTTTACTTTATATTGCGGCTAATGCGGCGGTTTATTTTTTAACAAAAGAGCTGTCGCCGTTCGGCATATTGAGTGATTTGCATATAGATTTGCAAATACTTGCCTTAGCGGTGTTTTTACTGCTGGAGCTTGCGGCGATTCCGATTATAACCACGGTATTGATAAAAATATGCCTTGACTGCATAAACTGCCCGGTTGCGGACACCTCGGTTAAAAAGTTTTTGAACAAGCAGAATGTAAAGAGGATTATTTTGATAAATCTTATTCAAAACATTTTTAATATTTTTTATGTCACGGCAACCTTGCCGCAATGGGCATATTTGAATATTTTTGGTTTAAAATTAGGCAATATCGAAAATTTATTCCTGACGCTTTTAAACCTATATATATCATATAGATTTTTAATATGCAAGTATATTTTTATTCAATACGGCGGGTCGGTAAGGGAAACTCTTTCCGCATCCTTTAAAGTAATGAGGTGGAAGTTTTTTAAGTATTTATTATTGAGCCTGTCTTTTATTCCGTGGATTATGCTGTTTGTGATGCCTATGTTTCTTGTAGTGCTTGCAGGTTGGCTTTTCGAAAGCTTTATCAATTTTGGACTGGCTTATTCATCAACCGTCTCTTTGTCGATACCAACCAAAGCCGTGTTTGCGGGAATAGCTATCGCAATGATTCTGTTTTTAACCCCCTATATGTATTTAGCGGAGGTTTTATTTATAAGAAACTCGCTCTCTGAGGAAAAAATGAAGAGTCGGGACGAGTATTACGGTGAAGACCGTTAAATGATTAAAATATGCCTATGGCTGATAAGGAGCTATAGGCATTTTTTATGTCCGAAATATTAATAATTTGTAAAAGGTCAGGAAAAGTCAAAGAAATTTTCAAAAAAGTATTGACTTTTGAAATTTTGCGCATATAATAATAATCGTTAGCACTCGAAGTCTTAGAGTGCTAAAGCGTAAATCAATCAAATAAGAGGTGAAACGGGATGGAGCTGTCACCGAGAAAACAGGCGGTTCTGGCGGCGGTTACAAGCGCCTATATCAAAACGGGCGAGCCGATAGGCTCGAAGGCGCTGACCTTAATCCTTAAAAACGCTCCGTCCTCCGCTACACTCAGAAGCGAGATGAGCGAGCTTTGCGATTTGGGGCTGCTCACACAGCCGCACACCTCGGCGGGGAGAATACCCACAAGCCTCGGCTTTAAGCTTTATGTCGATACCTTAATGCGGCACGATAAAATTTCGGAAAGCGACAAGGCGTATATCGACGCGGGGCTTAAAAATCTTCACGCCGCGCTCGAGGCGATTCCTCGCACGGCGGGCGAGCTTTTATCAGAGCTTACGGGTCTTCCCGCGGTGACCTGCTTTTGTACGGGCTCGAGCCCTGAAATAAGGCGCGCGGAGCTGATTCCCATTAGCCGAAATTCGGTACTGCTTTTGCTTATCACGAAGGACGGCAGGGCGCGAAGCCGAATTTTCCGCACGGGCTCAGGGTATACGCCAAAGCTTGCTTTGAAATTCAGCGAGCTTGTTGAAAAAAGGGTCAAGGGTAGGCCTATAACCGAGCTTACAAAGGGCTATATGCAGAGCGTCATAGCGGGAGCGGGAAGTGATTCGCTTGATTTAGCGCCAATTATGTCGGCGCTCTTTGAGACGGCGGCGGGTATTGAGGAGTCGGACGTAAGCCTTTCGGGCGAGTCAGCACTTTACAATATCTGCGAGAGCGAAGCCGCGGCACGGCGGATACTTTCTCTTGTAAGCCTTAAAGAGCCGATACTATCTATAATTGAAGGTATAAGCGGAGGCTTAGGGGTTGTCTTCGGGAGCGAAACGGGCTTTAAGGAGCTTAATTCCAAAACCGTAATTGCCGCGAAATACAACGGCAAGGACAGACTAAAAGGCGCTGTGGGGCTTATCGGACCTAACAGGATTTCATACGACAGGATAATACCCGTCGTTGAATATACAGCTTTAAAGCTTTCGGACATTATGACCGAGGCAGGGCAGGATATGGAGGAATGAGACGAGTGGCAGAGGAAACCAAAACTACGGAAAACGAAGCCGAAAATACAGAGGTTGAGGCTCAGGTTAAGCCGCAGAAGGAGCAGGAGGAAAAGTCGGAGGAAAAAACGGCTAAAAAGGAAAAGAAATCCAAAAAAGACTCCGAAATTGAAAAGCTAAAGGCGGAGCTTGATAAGAAAAACGATATTCTGCTTCGCACGGCGGCGGAGTTCGATAACTACAAAAAACGCACCGAGCGCGAAAAGTCCGGCGTTGCGGAGTACGCGAAAGCGGGAATAATAAAACAGCTTTTGCCGATACTTGACAACATTGACCGCGCCGCCGTTGCGGACAGGGAAAGCCCCGATTACATTAAGGGAATCGAACTTATCATAAAGCAGTTCTTGGGACTTTCCGAAAAATTAGGCATTGAGGAAATCGCAAAACAGGGCGACACCTTTGACCCGAATCTTCATGAGGCGGTAATGCATATTGAGGACGAGGCTTTGGGCGAAAACGTCATAGCAGAGGTTTTGCAAAAGGGCTACAAGACGGGCGACACGATAATACGTCACGCAATGGTCAAGGTAGCAAATTAAAATTTAAAAGTAAACATTTTTGGAGGAATTTATTATGGGAAAAATTATTGGTATTGACTTAGGTACAACAAACTCTTGTGTAGCTGTTATGGAGGGCGGCGAGCCTGTAGTTATCGCTAATGCCGAGGGCGCGAGAACTACTCCGTCAGTAGTTGCTTTTTCAAAGACAGGCGAAAGAATGGTAGGTCAGGTTGCAAAGCGTCAGGCTATCACCAACCCCGACCGCACAATAAGCTCCATTAAGCGTGAAATGGGTACTGCCCACACGGTTGAAATCGATGGTAAGAAGTACACCCCGCAGGAAATCTCCGCTATTATTCTTCAAAAGCTTAAGGCGGACGCCGAGGCTTATCTCGGTCAGACCGTTTCTGAGGCGGTTATCACCGTTCCCGCCTACTTTACCGACGCACAGCGTCAGGCAACCAAGGACGCGGGCAAAATCGCGGGTCTTGAGGTTAAGCGTATTATAAACGAGCCTACCGCCGCGGCGCTTGCCTACAGCATCGATAAGGAAGACGACCAGAAGGTTATGGTATATGACTTGGGCGGCGGCACCTTCGATGTATCTATCATCGAAATGGGCGACGGCGTTCAGGAGGTTTTAGCTACTGCGGGTAATAACCGACTCGGCGGCGACGACTTCGACAAGCGCGTAATGGATTACATTGTAAGCACCTTCAAGGCAGAGCAGGGAATCGACCTGTCCGGCGATAAGATGGCTATGCAGAGAATTAAGGAAGCAGCCGAAAAGGCTAAGATTGACCTTTCGGGTATGACCACCGCAGACATTAACCTGCCCTTTATCACCGCTGATTCAACAGGTCCTAAGCACTTTGAAACCACCCTTACAAGGGCTAAGTTCAACGAGCTTACCGCAGACCTTGTTGACGCTACTATGGGACCTGTACGTCAGGCGCTTTCCGATTCGGGACTTAACAAGGGCGACATTAACAAGGTGCTTATGGTAGGCGGTTCTTCAAGAATCCCCGCTGTTCAGGAGGCTATTAAGAACTTTATGGGCAAGGAGCCCTTTAAGGGCATTAACCCCGACGAGTGCGTTGCTATCGGCGCGTCCTTACAGGCGGGCGTTTTAGGCGGCGATGTTAAGGGACTTCTGCTTTTGGACGTTACTCCGCTTTCCCTCGGTATCGAGACAATGGGCGGCGTTTCCACAAAGGTTATCGACCGTAACACCACTATCCCCGCTAAGAAGAGCCAGATTTTCTCTACCGCGGCGGACGGTCAGACCTCGGTTGAGGTACACGTTTTGCAGGGCGAGCGCGAGTTCGCTAAGGACAATAAGACCTTGGGCGTATTCCACCTTGACGGCATTGCTCCCGCTCCTCGCGGAATCCCCCAGATTGAGGTTACCTTTGATATAGACGCAAACGGTATCGTTCACGTTTCGGCGAAGGACTTAGGCACGGGTAAGGAGAACAACATCACAATAACCTCCAACACCAATATGTCTAAGGAGGACATTGACAAGGCGGTTAAGGAGGCGGAGCAGTATGCCGCGGAGGATAAAAAGCGCCGCGAATCGGTAGACATCCGCAACAACGCCGACCAGATGATTTATCAGACCGAAAAGACCGTAAACGAGTTCGGCGATAAGCTTTCCGCCGACGAAAAGGCTAAGATTGACGCGGCTAAGGAGGCTCTTAAGGAGGCATTAAAGGGCGAGGATATCGAGGCTATCAAGGCTAAGCAGGAGGAGCTGCAAAAGGAGCTTTTCGCGGTAAGCGAGAAGGTTTACAAGGCGGCTAACCCGCAGGGCGACCCTAACGCGCAGGCGGGCGGCGCGCAGCCGAACGGCGACCCGAATGTTTACGAGGCAGACTACACCGACGTTGACGACAGCAATAAACAGTAATTATTAACATTCCGTAGGGCGGGGGCAAGTCTCCCGCCTAAGGCTGATATAACATATTTGTAGGAGAAATTGCTTTGGCTGAGGATAAAAGAGATTATTACGAGGTTTTGGGCGTTGACAAGTCGGTGTCGGACGACGACCTCAAAAAAGCATACCGCAAGGCGGCAAAAAAATATCACCCCGATTTAAACCCCGGCGACAAGGAAGCCGAAAAAAAGTTTAAAGAGGTAAACGAGGCTTACGAGGTGCTTTCCGACAAGGAAAAGCGCGCGCGCTACGACCAGTTCGGCCACGCGGGGGTAGACCCCAATTTCGGCGCGGGCGGCGGCTACGGCGGCTTTACGGGCGATTTCGGGGATTTGGGTGATATATTCAACTCCTTCTTCGGCGGCGGCTTCGGAGGGGGCAGAAGCGCCAATCCCAACGCACCCAGACGCGGAAACGACACCGCAGCGTCGGTCAATCTTTCCTTTGAGGAGGCGGCTAAGGGCTGTAAAAAGACCGTCAGGGTTACAAAGATTGACAACTGTAAGGAGTGCGGCGGCAGCGGCGCGGAAAAGGGAACAAGCCCTAAAACCTGTCCTGTTTGCCACGGCACGGGTCAGGTCGCTTCGACCCAGCGCACTCCCTTCGGCGTTATGCAGACCCAGCAGGTCTGCAACAACTGCCACGGCAGCGGTAAGATAATCGATAAGCCCTGTCACACCTGCGCAGGTAAGGGAAGAATACGCCACACCGTCGAACAGAATGTGGATATTCCCGCGGGAATCGACGACGGACAGGTTATTAATCTTCGCGGCGGCGGCGACGCGGGCACCAACGGCGGACCTGCGGGCGACCTTAGGATAAACGTAAACGTACGTCCTCACCCGATTTTTGAGCGCAGGGGATATGACGTTTACTGCGAAATCCCGATTACCTTTACACAGGCGGCTTTGGGCGACGAGATAATCGTTCCTACCCTTGACGGAAAGGTGAAATTCACCATTCATGAGGGAACTCAGCCGGGTGATGAATTTAAACTGCGCGGAAAGGGAATACAGCGGCTTAATTATTCGGGCAAGGGCGACCAGTATGTAAAGATAACGGTCGAGGTGCCAAAAGAGCTTACCAAGGCGCAAAAGGATAAGCTTAAGGAGTTCGACAAGGCAACAGACGATAAAAACTATAAAAAGCGTAAAAGCTTTACCGATAAAATCAAGGATTTCTTTAACGAATAACACTCAAGCCCCGATAGGGATAAATTCCTTATCGGGGCTTTGACATTTTAAAAATATTCCTGTAAAATTACCTTAGTTAATATTTATCGGCACGCCGTTGACTTCTATTTGCTCGTCGGCGCGGATAAGTATATATTTAACTCCGTCGATTAGGCGGGTTTCCACAAGCTCGCCACGCTCGGGGTTAATTTTTATGCTTATATCGGCGCTTGCAAGCTCTAAGCGCTTGGTTTCCACCAAATTCTGCGGATTAAGCCGAGCCTTTTCACCGAAGCTTTGATTGAAGCCCTCTTTAAAGCCGTCAATCCGCTCGTCGCTTACATCTGCCGAACGGAGAATATCGCATATATCGTCACGCGAAAGGCTTAGCGGCTCGTATTCCTTTCTTTCCTTTCGGACGGCTATCATTTCACCTATCTCGTCCTGAAGATTCTTAATGATTTCAAGGTTACTTTCACCGTCTGTAGCGTCGGAAAGCAGGGTATTAAAGGTCTCGCGCTGGCTGTCTGCGGGCATAGGCGGCTTTGCGGCAAAGAGCTTTCCTATAATTTCCGTATGATCCGCTCCGCTGTCCTTGGTGTAAAATACCGTGTTGTATATGTTAGCCGCGCGGTCGTCAAAGGCGGGGAACATAAAGCCTGATTCGGGCGGGCATATCACCGCGTTTGAGACTATGTTTTTGAAGGAGCTGTCAAAGGCGGCAAAGCTTAACTGCGGCTTTGTCATTTTCATCGGGAAAACGCCGCATACAAAATATTTGAACAGCTCGGTTGAGTCCTCGCTCTTTTTGCCGTCCTCTGCATATGTAAATACGTCGTAGCTGTCGCACGCGGCAAGGATTAAAAAGGAGCCTTCGGTTTTAACCGACGAAATTATGTCGGCAAATAACTGCCTTAATTCAGCTTCATCGCTAAGCGAGCTGTCGCGGAGCTTCAGAAGCCTTTTATGCTCTTCGCCGTGCAATACCTGCTCGTTTGAAAATTCAATATCCAATAGATTGCGGTCAACAGAGCCCGAAAGCAGTTTTTTAAGCAGTGTCAGCAGAGCTTCGGTTTCGTCCTGCGTAAGGCTCGCTAAGGGCTGACAGAACTCGGCGGTTATCTCGCGCTTTTCGTTGACACAGCAGCCGTGTACGCTTGTTATATTTGTTTTTTGCGGGTTAAAGCGCCGTCTTATCTCGGCGATTTCTTTTTCGTTCAATTTCTTTTCCTCGTTTCGTAAAGCAAAGTGACAGAGCTATTTTAACACTTTAAGGATTGGTTTTCAACTGTAAATTTTCCGATGCTGGCTTAAGGAGATTTTATGCTTGACATTATAAGAAAACCTGATAAAATAATTGTATAATATTATATCAACCATTGTCGGTAGGCTTTTATATTCTGTACTTGCAGGCGGTTATTTTATAGGGGGACAAGAAAATGAGAAAAGCTAAAAACATAGCCTTACTTATCGGTATTGTTTGTAATTCGATTTATTTTTTTGGGGCGGTTTTGAGTTTTGCCTTAAGCACTTCATCTTCCGCGTCAAACATATTCTATACGATTATAATAATGCTTTTTTCATTTCTT
>JBJEOD010000261.1:0-8206 GCA_051880535.1 Acutalibacteraceae bacterium
CGCCTCTTCGAACTTCTTGATGGTCTTCTGAAGGTCGATGATGTAGATGCCGTTGCGTTCGGTGAAGATGTACTCCGCCATTTTCGGGTTCCAGCGTCTTGTCTGGTGTCCGAAATGAACGCCTGCTTCAAGCAGCTGTTTCATTGTTACTACTGATGCCATTTTTTATTCCTCCTGAGGTTTTTCCTCCATCCCGACATATTACGGCGAATCCCCTGCGGAACACCCTGCCGTTTAGACGGAATGTGTGTTTTATATTGCCGCGCGTACCGCACAGCTAAGGTATTATACCATATAACCTTAGAAAAATCAAGGTTTTTTTGAATTTGTAAAAAAATTCCGCATACAGGCTTAAAAATCGGGCTTTTAGCTGTTGACAAGCGGTTTTCTTGTGGTATAATCATATAAATATTTATATTATATATGAAAGGGAGTAATAAGAATGGCATTTTATTTCAAAGAGGAGTCGCATACCTTTAACGACTATCTTCTGGTTCCGGGCTATTCGTCGGCTGAGTGTATTCCGTCCAACGTAAGCCTTAAAACGCCGCTTGTTAAGTTCAAAAAGGGCGAGGAGCCTGCGATTTCAATGAATATTCCGCTGGTTTCGGCGATAATGCAGTCGGTATCGGGCGACCGCCTTGCCGTGGCGCTTGCGCGCGAGGGCGGAGTATCCTTTATTTACGGCTCGCAGTCGGTCGAGGACGAGGCGGCTATGGTAGAGCGGGCAAAGAGCTACAAGGCGGGCTTTGTTGTAAGCGATTCCAATATTACTCCCGACGGCACCCTTGCCGATATTTTAGCACTTAAGGCTAAAAACGGTCACTCAACCGTTGCGGTCACCTCGGACGGGGAGGCGCACGGCAAGCTTTTGGGCATTGTTACAAGCCGCGACTACAGGGTAAGCCGTATGTCTGAAGATACCCTTGTGCGCGACTTTATGACCCCGCTCAGTTCCCTTGTTGTAGGCGGAGAGGACACCACCTTAAAGCAGGCGAACGATATTATCTGGGACCACAAGCTTAACTCCCTGCCGATTGTGGATAAAAACGGCTGTCTTAAGTATTTTGTTTTCCGCAAGGACTATGACGCCCATAAGGAAAACCCCAACGAGCTGTTAGACAGCCACAAGCGCTACATAGTAGGCGCGGGCATTAACACAAGGGATTACGAGGAGCGGGTTCCCGCCCTTATCGCCGCAGGTGCGGACGTACTTTGTATAGATTCGTCCGAGGGCTTCAGCGAATGGCAGGCGAGAACCCTTAAATTTATCCGTGATAAATACGGCGACACCGTAAAGGTGGGCGCGGGCAACGTTGTAGACCGCGACGGCTTTATGTTCTTAGCCGAGGCGGGCGCCGACTTTATAAAGGTGGGTATCGGCGGCGGCTCTATCTGCATCACCCGCGAGACCAAGGGTATCGGCAGAGGACAGGCGACCGCCCTTATCGAGGTTTGTGCCGCGCGTGACGAATATTTTGATAAGACGGGCGTTTACGTTCCCGTATGCTCGGACGGCGGCATTGTTCACGACCACCATATGACCCTTGCGCTTGCAATGGGGGCGGATTTCCTGATGTTAGGCAGATATTTTGCCCGCTTTGACGAAAGCCCGACCAACCGCATTACCATCAACGGCAATTATTACAAGGAGTACTGGGGCGAGGGCTCCAACCGCGCGAGAAACTGGCAGCGCTACGACTTAGGTGGCGATAAAAAGCTCTCCTTTGAGGAGGGGGTTGATTCCTACGTTCCCTACGCGGGCAGTCTTAAGGACAATGTAAGCCTTTCCCTTTCCAAGGTTAAGTCCACAATGTGCAACTGCGGCGCGCTTACTATCCCCGAATTGCAGGAAAAGGCGAAGCTGACCCTTGTTTCCGCCACCAGCATTGTAGAGGGCGGTGCGCACGACGTTATTCAAAAGGATACCGCGGCGGGCACGGTAAAATAAAACGAATTTACCGCGCCGAATCGGTTAATATATGTATATAGACCTTAATAAGGAGGAGCGGTAATGAATAAAGCGACAAAAAACACCCTTATCTGGATGGGGGCGGCGGCAGCGGTAGGCGCGGCGGCAGCGGCGGTTTCCTACGCGGCTATGAAAAGCCTTGTAAAAATCGCGCTTGACCGCGAGCAGCCGAAGGTCTCCCAAAAATCGAGAAACAGGCTTTCGGGTACGGCGGGTCAGTCAGAGCTGTTTGAGGGGCTTGCCGAAGCCGGCGAGCGGCTTAAAAACAGCGGATGTGAAACGGTGGTACTTACCGCGCAGGACGGCGAAAGGCTTGTCGGTCATCTTTACAGGTGCGAAGGTGCTAAGCGGCTTATTATAGCTATGCACGGCTGGCGCTCCTCATGGTCGGGGGATTTCGGGGTAATCTCCGACTTCTGGCACCAAAACGGCTGCAGTGTCCTTTACGCGGAGCAGCGCGGTCAGGGCGAGAGCGGCGGCGAATATATGGGCTTCGGGCTTACAGAGCGCTACGACTGCCTTGACTGGGCAAAATGGGCCGACGAAAACGGCTTTGATTCACTTCCCATATACCTTTGCGGCATCTCCATGGGTGCCTCGACCGTGCTTATGGCGGCGGGACTTCCGCTTCCCGAAAACGTGCACGGTATTATGGCGGACTGCGGCTTTACCTCGCCCCACGAAATATGGAAGCACGTGGTGGAGCACAATCTCCACCTTTCCTACAGGGGAATTGCCGCTGCTATTGCAAACGATATGTGCAAAAAGAAGCTTCAGATAGGCGCTAAGGACTACTCCTGCACCGACGCTATGAAGGAGTGCAGGGTGCCTGTGCTTTTCGTTCACGGCACAGACGACCGCTTTGTACCCGTGGAAATGACCTATGAAAATTACAAGGCCTGTGCCGCACCCAAGCGTCTGCTTATAGTTCCGGGAGCGGAGCACGGTATGAGCTATCTTGTTAACAAAGAGGAATATCAAAAGACCGTTAAAGAGTTCTGGCGGGATTTTGATTAGGTTAAAACAGAATAAATTTACATTTTTTAGGACGGTCGGCACGGACCGTCCGTTTTGGTTTATCCAAAAAAATAGGGAACGACACATAAGGCCGTCCCCTATTTCCGAATTATAGTTTAAAGCTCGGCGTAGCTTAAGCCCTTTAGGGCGTTGTATTCCTCGGCTATCGCGTACCAGGTGCTATGGCCTACAAGTCCGCTTATGGGCAGACCGAAAAGGCGCTGAAAGGTGTAGACCGCGTCCCTTGTCTGCTCCCCGAAATAGCCCGTCACGGGGATTTCGGGTATCTCGGGATATACGCTTCCTATATAGGAAAGATAGGTCTGCAAATCCTTAACGTCGTCGTTCCGCATACCCTCGCTTAAAACATAGCCGGGGTATATTTTTGCCCGCTCTCCCTCGTAGCCCTCGGGCAGGCTTGCGGCGGTGTCCCTGTAAATTTTAAAAATCAGATTCCAGGTATCCTCGTTTACAAAGCCCGTCTCGGGCAGACCGTAATACCGCTGAAAGGCTTTAACCGCCTGCTCGGTTTGCTGATCGAACACCCCGTTTATGGGTATTAATTCAAGCGCGGGGTTAAAGTAGGAGATTATATCAAGATAGTATTGAAGCGTTCTTATCTCCGACCCCTGCATACCAAGCCTTAAGCCCTCGGTAGGATACGGCAGGGTCGCCTCCTCAATCGTTATCCCCTCGGAAATAAGCTCCGCTAACTGCTTGACCCCGTTATAATACCGCTTTATCGCGTACCAGGTCGCCTTATCCACCGTTCCCGTAACGGGAAGTGAAAAGATCTCCTGAAAGCTTCTTACCGCCTCCTCGGTATCGTTCCCGAAAAGCCCGTTTTCAAGGCGTATTTTGGGTATGGCGGGGTAGTTTTGCGAGATGCGGTTTAATTGGGTCTGTATTATTTTTACCTCGTTGGAAACGTCGCCCAAACGGAGCGGCGTACCCGGGTAGGACTCGGCAATGTTTTCGACAGGGGTATCGGTAAGTATGCTTATGTTGTCGCCGTAGTAGGTCTGCAAAATCTCGTAGGGGGTAAGTCCCTGCTCGGCGAGGGTCACCGTTCCCCATTGGGAAAGCCCTTCGCATTTCGAGGTGGTGCCGTTGCAAAAGGCGGTGAAAAGTGGCTGAATTGTACCCTGTCGGACGACGTATTCATCAAAAATATCGTCCACAATATCGCTTATGTTTTCAAAAATGTCACGCCCCGGCACAAATGCCTGGTCGTAGCGGGTGTTGTTGGTAATATCAAAATCGTACCCGCGGGAGCGGTACCATTCGGTGTAAATTCGGTTCAGCGCAAAGCTTATAATTGCGTATATGTTGGCGCGCAGGGCGTTTTCGGGCCAGGTGGGGTAAATCTCGCTCGACGCGACGTTTTTAATATAGTCCACAAAGGGCACGGTCACGTTTTCGGCGTTAGAGCCGGGCGCGCCCAGATGCACGGTTATATTTTCGGGTATCACGGGCTGAATTACAGCAGGCATATTCACACCACCCTTACAGATTAAAGGACGAAAGCTCGTTGAAAACTATCGGCCCTTTGTTGCCCCCGAAGGAGGAAAGCGGAGTAAGGTTTGAGCGCTGAAGCGAGGTTACTCCCCTGAAAACAGGGAGATTAATATGCAGATTGTCGGCGTAGCCGTCCGCCTCTACAAGCACGTTGTAAAGCGTGTAGGGCTGTGCACCCGTGTCGGGCTCCATTGAAAGCCCTCTTGAGGGCGCGGGCAGGCTGAAGGTTTTGGTTTTGCCGCTTTGGTCGGTAAGGTCGGCGGCGATGACATTCGGCGTACTGTAATCCCCCGTAAAAACCGTTACCTTTGCGTTTTCCACGGGATAAAGGCTTGAAACCGCCGTCACCATTACGGTAAGTCTGCCGTTTTGGTCGGTCGAATCCTCCTTGTCGTAGGGCGTTCCCTCCCTATAGTCGCCCTGCTTGTCAAGCGGCGGCTGTTGGGGTACGGGCGGCTCCGGCTGCGCCGCGGCGGGCTTTACCCGTGATACGGGCGAGGAGCCGTACATTCGCATAAATTCCCTTTTGTATTTTTCAATAAGCTCATTGTCCATAAAATCACCTCTTAACTATTTTATGCTACGAAATTTAATACCGTTACATAAAAAGCTTGAAATAGCGGTGTACGGGCTGTATAATTTAAGAAGAAAAAAGGGGAGGATTGCTTTGATAAAGACCTTTTTATTTTTTGCGTTCGGCTACTTTTCGGGAAGTATTCTTTTCGCGAAGGTTTACGGCACGCTGTTTGATAAGGATATTACGGGCGCGAGCAGGGATAATAACCCGGGTGCGGCGAACGCCTTTATGCAGGGCGGTATGCTCTGCGGCACCCTTACTCTTATCGGGGATATTTTAAAGGGCTTTCTGCCTGTTTTTCTGTTTCTCAGAATGTCGGGCGGCACAGCGGGCTACGGCATCGCACTTGTGCTTGCGGCGCCTGTGCTGGGGCATAATTATTCTGTTTTCTACCGCTTTGAGGGCGGCAAGGGTATCGCCGTTTCCTTTGGCTGTCTTTTAGGGCTTTATCCCCGCCTTTTGCCCGCTCTTATTCTGGCGGGGTGCTATATTGCGCTGTCGGTGGTGGTGCGCGTTTCGCCCCATTTTTACAGAACGCTGGCGG
Source organism: Acutalibacteraceae bacterium (assembly GCA_051880535.1). Lineage (GTDB taxonomy): Bacteria > Bacillota > Clostridia > Oscillospirales > Acutalibacteraceae > UBA737. Next base: position 5,629 of record JBJEOD010000261.1, read on the forward strand.
CGTATGCGGCGGCGGCGGGGCTGGGGCTTCGCCTTATCCCCGAGGCGGGCGTAAAAACAGGTATGACCCTTATTGCCGTACTTATAATTATTAAGCATCTTTCAAGCGCGGAGGCAAAGGAGAGCTTAAGGATAAGTCTCCCCGTAAAGGACGATTTAAAAAAATTAATAAGAAAGGCGAAATAGCGGCAAAAGCGCTGTTTTCCCCCGCGCAGGCCTGTCGGCGCGCGGGGTTTTTTGTATTCCAAAAATATTATAGTGGAAATTTCGTCAATAATATATTATAATGGGTATAGCGTATATTTTTTCGTTTTGAAAGGAAGCTGTTAATATGAAGAAAAAAGGACTTATTATACTGCTTGCGGTACTCGCCGTTATCGGCATAATCTGCGGCTTGATTGCAGGCTCCTACAACGGGCTTGTCGAGCAGAGGGAGACGGTTGACAACGCGCAGGCGCAGATTTCCACACAGCTCCAGCGCAGAGCCGACCTTATACCCAACTTTGTCGCCACGGTAAAGGGCTATTCGGACTATGAGCAGAAGACCTATACCGCGGTTACCGAGGCGCGTGCCGCTGTTTCGGGCGCAAAAACCGCCGCTGAGCAGGCGGACGCCTCCGCACAGCTTGATAAGGCTATTAATGTTTGGGTAAACGCCGTTACCGAGGCTTATCCCGACCTTAAGGCAAACGAGCAGTACAAGGCGCTTCAGGATGAGCTTGCGGGAACCGAAAACCGTATCGCTGTCGCCCGTAAGGACTATAACGAGGCGGCAAAGCAATATAATGTAGCAGTCAAAAAATTCCCGAAGAACATAATTGCGGGTATATTCGGCTTTTCGCAGGTCGATTATTTTGAGGCTCAGGCGGGAACCGAAAGCGTGCCGCAGGTAAGCTTTGACTGATAGGCTTATGAAAAAGGTAAAAGGGCTAATCGCGGCGGCACTGGCGGTGTGTCTGCTCAGTCTGCCCGCCGCGGCGGCAAATAAATACCCGAACCCCGATTCGCGTTTTTTTGTGAACGACTTTGCCGACGTTATTGACAGTGCGGCAGAGAACGAGATTTACTCCCGCGCCGTCGCTTTACAGGAAAAAACCACCGCGCAGGCGGTGGTTGTAACGGTGGAGACCCTTGACGGCGAGGAGCCCGCCGACTATGCGCTGGGTCTTGGCAGACAGTGGGGCGTAGGGCAAAAGGGCGAGGACAACGGGGTTGTCATTCTGCTCTCCGAGTCCGAGCGGCAGATTTATATCGCCGTCGGCTACGGGCTGGAGGGCGCATTGCCCGACAGTAAAACAGGAAGAATTATCGACATCTACGGGCTTGACTATCTAAGAGAGGACGATTTTTCCACAGGACTGCTTGAAATTTTCAAGGCGATAGTCAATGAGGTATATATAGAATACGGCGAGGAGCCCGAGGAGGGCTACACCGAAATTGACGATATTTACGGGGACGAGCTTGACGGCTACGGCGCAAAGGTTGCGGCGTCCTGGGCGGTTATGCTTGCGGTCGTGATTCTTTTCGTCCTGATTTTCGGCAGAAGACGGCGCGGCTTTTTTTGGTTCGGAGGGCATCACGGCGGCTTCGGCGGTTTTGGAGGTTCAGGCGGCTTTGGCGGAGGCTCGGGCGGCTCCTTCGGGGGCGGCGGCTTTTCGGGAGGCGGCGGTTCCTTTGGCGGCGGCGGTGCCGGCAGAGGCTTTTAAAAAACAAATCAACGGAGTATTTTAATGTCTGAGCATTTTAACGGCAAGGATTACGGCGATTATTTTGAATCGCTTGAGCGGCGGCTTAATAGGGCCGAAAAGCCCGAAACGCCGCCCGACGCGTCTGCTGAGCCTGAGCGTCAAGTCAGGGCGAGGAAAAAACGCGGAATATACAAGGTAATAAAATTAAGAAAAGCCGTCTGCGCACTGGTTTTGGTCGCGGCGGTTATTTCGGCAACCGCTGTTATTGTCTCCCACAGCGGAAAATACAAGGCGGAGACTTCGCAGGACATAAGCGGGGCGGAAAGCCTTGCGGCGACCGAAAAATCGGAGGATACCGTCGAGAAAATCGTCTATCAAATCACCGACCAAACAAAGGAAATCCCCGCGGACAACGACTGCGAGGGCGCGATTGTAATACGCACCGCGACCCATACGGCGGTGGCGGCGCGGAATCCGCACAAAAGGCTCTACCCCGCTTCCACTACCAAGCTTATGACCCTGCTTGTCGCCTGCGAAAATATTAAAAATTATGACGATACCTTTACAATGACCCTACAAATCACCGACCCGCTCTTTGTCGCGGAGGCTTCGGTCGCGGGCTTTTTAAGCGGCGAGGTAATCTCTATGACCGACCTGCTTTACGGGCTTATTCTCCCCTCGGGGGCGGACGCGGCGGTGGCGCTCACCCAAAAAATATCGGGCAGTGAAGCGGAATTTGTAAAGCTTATGAACAAAAAGGCGGAGGAATTGGGCCTTGAAGACACCCACTTTGCAAACGCAACGGGGCTTTTTGATAAGGAGCAGTACACCACCGCCTACGATATGGCGATAATTCTTGAAACGGCGCTTAAATACCCGATTTGCAAAAAG
>JBJEOD010000262.1:0-1849 GCA_051880535.1 Acutalibacteraceae bacterium
AGGTATTCGCTGTGCAGGAGCTGATCCGACGCGAAAAGCTGTAAAACAAAGCAATCGCCGTTCAAGCTGCTTATCGGCGTGCTCGTCGCAACGTATTCCTCGCCGTCAATATGTATAATGAAGGCGCCCCCGACCTTGCTTTTGGTTTGCTGCTCAATAGGGTCGATTTCGGGCTTGCTTTCGGTCAGGGCATAAAGATATGTGAAGACATTGTGGCTTACATCCGTCTTCATACCGTCTGAAACCTTTGATTTAACAATACTGCCGTCTATTGCCGAAAAGAAATAATATTTTGTAAGCTCATGCAGCTTGCCCTCTCCGTTAAAGAGCTCTGAAACCGCGTAATAGACCAGAACGCCGTCCGTTTCGGCACTGCCGTACACAGGACAATAGACCGCAACACAGGGCATGCCGAGGGATGGGTCGTTGTATATTACACCTACTCCGAACTGATCCGAAGAAATAAGCTCCTGCACCTCTGCCGCGGAGGAGGCGCCCACAGCGTCTCCGTACCGATACTCGGGAACACCCTCCTTCAAAAGCTGCAGAGAAATAAATCCGTACTCCTCAACCTTGCTTTTTCCGAATGTATCCATTTGCTCGATACCCGAAACGGCGGCAGCCTCAGAGGCAATTTTGTTGACAACCGCAAAGGAGTCTGAAATCTCCTTCTGAACAGACTCGGTTGCCTGCTTAGAACAGCGCTGTGCAATGTCCTTTGCCTCGTTACCGAAATAATCCGCCCCCGCGCTTAAAAGATAAAAGCAGTAAATAAGCGCGGTTATAATAACAAGTCCGATAAAAAGGGGAAGGACTATTTGAAATATACGGCGTGTTTTTTCTTTCATATCCTTCCCCCTCTTTCTGTTAAAGAAAATTAAATATTTTTAAGCTGAATCTCCAGATCATTCATTTTGCTTCTTATCTCTTCAATCTCGGCGGTGTAGCGGTTAAAATAATCCACATCCTCATCGCTCGGAGTTGCGTTTGATAAAATAGCGGTCACCAATGCGGCCTGGGAGCGTGTACGCTTTTGTTCTACATCGAGAATCTGTTTTTTACATTTATTGATTTGGCGTTTCAGGCTTATTTTTTTAAACATCGGGTTTTTGCTCCTTTGCATTTGTTTCGTTTTCCTGTAAGCGCTTAATTTCATCCTCAACCAGCATTTTCATCCGCGCTTCCTTTGCCTTTTTTACAACATCCAGCATACAGACAATAACAAGCACTGCGGCGGGTATAATTACAAGGATAAAAAATACAACTGGATTTGAGAAAAATCCGGCAAACGCGGTAAGCCGATCGGCATTTTTAACATATCTGCCGATCAAATCTTTTCCGTATACCGGATAGCTGTCATTCGCGGGATTATTGTCCCCGCGTGTAATATATGAAAGCTCTCCGTTATCGGAGACAACCTCCACAACACGGTGGGTGTTAATCCTGCCGTATATCTGCGGGTCTCTTGAGTAGAACATAATCACGTCGCCCACGCTCACCGATTCGGGCTGTACCTTTTCGGCAAGAATGTAGGTGCCTGCGGGAATGGTCGGCTCCATACTGGAGGTTATAATCTTAACCGCCGCGTGCCTTCCTATATAAGCAACCTTGCCGCTGATATTGCAGTAGGTCAGATAAGCCACCGCCGCCGCCATAAGAACCACGGCAGCCGAAAGCAGCGCCGTGATAATCCTTTTAAGGGTTTTTAGGTTTTTGCCTTTAAATATTTTCATAAGCTTTATTCCTGCGCAGACTGTGCTTTATCGGCTGTTTTCTTTGCCTGTCTCAGCTTTTTTCGGCGGATATTTTCTATTTCGCGGTCCGCCGCCAGTGCCGCGTCAACAGCATT
>JBJEOD010000263.1:0-1847 GCA_051880535.1 Acutalibacteraceae bacterium
CAAAGGCCAAGAAGTCAGACAAGAGGCGGAATTTACTTTTGAAAAAAACAGTCGTGTTATTTACCCGACCTATGATAGGTCGAGTGCGAGTACCCTTCCTTCGGATCCGTACAGCATAAAACTTAATACCATCGGTCAGTCAAGCTGGAACACCATAGGTGATACTGTCACATGGGAGGTCGATGTCAAGACAGCGGGATGGTATGAGCTCTATTTCAGAGCGCGACAAAACTATAAATCAAATGCAAATTCTTATCGTCGCCTGATGATTAACGGTGTAGTTCCGTTTAAAGAGGCAGATTGTATAAGCTTTGCATATAAAAACGGTTGGTATATCAAGTCCTTGGGCGATACCGAGCCGTTAGCAGTATATCTCAAACCCGGTGACAAAATCACAATGGAATGTGTTTCGGGTCCCGAGTGTGAGATTATCCGAAATATCAACCGAATTATTTTGGATATGAATGCTGTTTACCGAAAAATAATTGTTATCACAGGCAGCACACCCGACCTTTATCGTGACTACAGGCTGGAGGTTCAGATCCCGAATTTATTGGATTTATTGCAGAATATTCTCGACACCTTAAATCAAACTGTGGCACAAATGGCAAAGATAAATGAGGGAGACCCGAATATCTCAACCCTTAAAATGTCTATCGAGCTGTTGGAGGATTTCATTGATCTGCCTTATTCAATAACCGAGCGACTCTCCTTATTTAAGGAAAATATTGAATCAATGGGATCACTGCTTATGAGTATAGGCGAGCAACCGTTGGAATTAGATTGCTTTTGGTTTGTGCCAGAGGGTGAGGGTGAGCCGGATGACTCTGCGGGATTTATAAAATCCTGTTCGTTCCAGGTGCGTAAATTTATTGCCTCCTTTATAGGCGAATATGATACTATTGAAAATATGTCAGATGACGATGTTCTGTCTGTCTGGGTATCTACAGGCCGCGATCAAATGAAGCTTATTGATACCATGATACAGGATTCTTATACGGCAAACGGCGGAGCACCTGTAAAGCTAAGCCTGGTAGATACAGGCGGCACCTTGATTCAGGCTACCTTAGCAGGCAAAGGACCTGATGTTGCCCTGATTATTCCCACCGCTACTCCTATCAATTTGGCAATGCGCGGTGCCTTGGTTGATTTAAGCGACCCGGCGTTCGGCTTGGACGAGATAATGGATCGCTTTTATCCCGAAACCTGGACACCTTATCGATATAACGGCGGTATTTATGCCATTCCCGAAACGCAGGTTTTTGATGTTATGTTTTATCGCACAGATATTCTGCGTGAGCTTAATATCACGCCTCCGAAAACCTGGGATGAATTTTACGAAACACTGAGAATCCTTCAAAAGAATAATCTTGAGTTCGGTATTCTGGAGATTGACTCAGCTAACCCGGGCGTCTCTGCCGGACTGACTTCCTTTAACCGCTTTCTTTTACAGCGGGGCGGGACCTATTATAACGAGGAGCAGACCAAATCCTTATTTGATACCGACCAAGCTTATGAGGCTTTTGAAGAATGGGTTTATCTTTATAAAAAATACGGTTTGGAACGTTCATTTGATATGTTTAACCGTTTTCGTACCGGCGAAATGCCTATGTGTATTGCCGGGTACACATTCTATAACCAGCTAATGGCAGCCGCTCCGGAAATTCGCGGCTTGTGGAGCTTTGCATTGGTTCCCGGAACAAGGCTGGAGGACGGCACTGTTGACCATTCCGAAAATGCTTCGGGAACTGCCTGTATTATGCTTCAGTCTGCCCGCAAAAAGGGGCTTGAACAGAAAGCCTTTGACTTTATGAAGTGGTGGACAGGCGCCGATGCACAGACACGAT
>JBJEOD010000264.1:0-8157 GCA_051880535.1 Acutalibacteraceae bacterium
GAAAAGGACGGCAAATATCTGATGCTCCACCGCGTAAAGAAGAAAAACGACCTCAATCAGGATAAATGGGTGGGTATAGGCGGCAAGTTTGAGGATAAGGAAAGCCCCGAGGAATGTAATCTCCGCGAGGTATCCGAGGAAACGGGACTTACCCTTAATTCCTGCCGCTACTGCGGTATTGTCACCTTTGTCTCGGATAAATGGGAAACCGAATATATGCACATCTTCCACTCGGAGGATTTTTCGGGAACCCTCACCGACTGCGATGAGGGAGTGCTCGAATGGGTGGATAAGCAAGCGCTTTACGACCTTCCCATCTGGGAGGGGGATAAAATTTTTCTGCGGCTTATAGAGCAGAAAGCGCCTTTTTTCTCCCTGAAGCTTGAATACGTCGGAGACAAGCTTGTAAACGCAGTGTTAAACGGTAAAAGGCTATGAAAAAAATATTGGTAAGCGCCTGTCTATTAGGGGCCGCCTGTCGTTACGACGGGCAATCAAAGCCCGACGAAGGCGTTATAGCACTTAAAGATAAATACGCTCTTATCCCCGTCTGTCCCGAGCTTTTGGGCGGGCTTTCCACCCCACGGATACCCTGCGAAATAAAGGGAGGCAGGGTGATAAACCGTGCAGGTGAGGACAAAACCTCCGAATACCGCAAAGGCGCCGAGGAGGTACTGCGCTTAGCAAGGCTTTTAGACTGCAACACAGCGGTTTTAAAGAAAAAAAGCCCCTCCTGCGGAAGCGGCGAAATTTACGACGGCAGCTTTTCGGGCGTAACGGTAACGGGCGACGGCATTTGCGCGGAGCTTTTAAAGAAAAACGGAATAAAAATAATAAACGAAGAACAAATTAAGGAATTATCAGGCGGTAGATTATGAATATATGTCTTTACGGTGCGTCGAGCAGTTCGATTGCAAAGGTCTACATCAACCCAACCGAGGAGCTGGGTGCTAAAATTGCCGAAAGAGGTCACGCGCTTATTTACGGCGGCGGCGCGGCGGGACTTATGGGCGCCGCGGCAAGGGGTGCCTACTCCCGCGGGGGAGAAATTATCGGCGTGGTCCCCTCCTTTCTGAATGTGGACGGGATTCTCTTTGACAACTGCACAGAGCTTATTTTCACCGAAACTATGCGCGAGCGTAAGGAGCTTATGGAGCAAAAAGCCGACGCCTTCATAATGACCCCCGGCGGGGTAGGCACCTTTGACGAGTTTTTTGAGATTTTAACCCTAAAGCAATTGGGCAGACATTCAAAGCCCATCGCCGTTTTCAATATTAACGGCTATTTTGACGAGCTTATCGCCCAGCTTGAAAGCGCGGTGCATAAGCAGTTTATGACGCCCGAGGCGCTCGGCCTTTTTTACCCGACAGACAGAGCGGACAGACTGCTCGACTACCTCGAAAGCGGAGTAAACAGCCCATCAGAAGCAAAAATTTTTAAAAATCTCAATTAAACCCCATCACATAAAAAACAAACAAGGCATAAAACCTGCGCAAGCGCATTTAATACAGGTTTATGCCTTGTTTTTTATCTCAAAGGTGTTTTTCAAAGCGCCGCGCCGCTTATGCTTTCCTTTAAAATCTCCCTTATCTCCCGCTTATCAAGCACCTTGTAGCCGCCGTTCATTATAAAGGTTGCCTCGGTTATGCCGTCGAGCATTTCCTCCGTTACCCCGAGACTGCCCGTATTCATAACAAGCCCGATTTCCTTCATCCAGCTCTCCATTGCGGCAAGCCCTTCTTCCGCGGTTTGCAGGTCGGTTTTTCCGTCAGGGCTTACGCTCCAGACATTTTCCGCAAAACGCTTGAACTTCTGCAAACCGTAGGGCATTATATATTTGTAATAGGGCAGCGAGACCGCCGAAAGGGTCATACCGTGGGTTGCGTCGGTATAAGCGCCGACCGCCTGACCGAGCATATGCACCATCCAGTCGGTGGCTTTGCCGCAGGCTACAAGGGTATTAAGCGCCCATGTAGCGGTCCACATTATATTGCTCCTCGCCTCATAATCGGTGGGATTTTTCACGGCTATGCGGGAGGAATGTATCAGCGATTTCATAAGTCCCTCCATAATATAATCGGAGGTGTTGTCGTCCTCGCCCGAAAAATACTGCTCACAGATATGGTTGAAAATGTCATAAATCCCCGCCGTCATCTGATATTCAGGCAGAGTATAGGTGTAAACGGGGTTCAGAATCGAAAACTCAGGGAACACCTCTTCCCCGAAAACATGACCGATTTTAAGCTTTTGCTCACGGTTTGTAATGACCGCGCCGCCGTTCATTTCGCTCCCCGTACCCACCATTGTAAGCACACAGCCGACGGGTATTATTTCATTATCGGGCTCTTCAAATCTCAGATAATACTTTTCCCAGGGATCCTCAATGCAATGAACCGAAATGGACAGAGCCTTGGCGTAGTCGCATACGCTCCCGCCGCCTACCGCTAAAATAAAATCCACCCTTCCGTCCTTCGCGCGCCGTATGCCCTCATACAGCTTTTCGGTTGTGGGATTGGGCATTACGCCCGCGTCCTCAAAAATATTTTTCCCGCACTCCCTAAGGATCGAAACAACCTTGTCGTATATGCCGTTTTTCTTGATTGAACCTCCGCCGTAGACCAAAAGCACGTTGTCGCCGTACCCTTTAAGCTCCCCCGCCAGGTTATCAAGAGCGTTTTCCCCGAAATACAGCCTTGTAGGGTTTGAATAGGTAAAGTTTCCTAACATAACAATTCCTCCTTGAAGATAAATATAAATGCCGTACTACGGAACGGCAAAAAATCGGTGACCGCCTCAGTCCCCGACAATATGCCCGACAGCGAGCCGCTCCCTGATATGCGCAAAATCAGGGAAATGCTTAAAAATACCGTTTCCGAATAACGCTTATCCGTGCAGGTCGGTACCTATAAAGCCGACCTCTTTAAAATCCTCCGTATTGCGGCGGATAATATAGTCTATGTAGGACGCGACCATCTTTGCCGTAAGCAGATAGCCCATAGGATTCAAATGCCCGAGAAGGTAGAATTTTTCTTTGAATTTTTCATCGTACTTCGGCGCGTATTTAAGCAGGTCGATTACATAGGTGTTGTCAAATTTTTCGGCAAAATCGTAAAGGAGTTCTGCGTGAGCCTGCCTTTCCTTGATTTTTGAATCGCTTTCTCCCTCGTCCGCCATAGTCATAAGGAAAAATTTTGCGCGGGGCTGAATTTTCTTTAAACGCTGTATTATTTCGGCGTAATATCCCGCAAAATTTTTCTTATTATTCTTATAATCCGAAAAATCCACATCGCTTACCGAGCCTAATTCCTGATTTTGCCACATATCGTTCACACCGAGAGCGATTATATAGCATTGAGAGGCGTATTTCGGATTCCAGAAGCCGTTTGCCTCGGCAAAGCTCTCGCAGTATTCCTTTGCGGTCATACCGCCGCGGGAGAAGTTGTAGACCTTACTGCCGCACATACGCGCAAGATACTGCCCCCACGAATATTCAAACATATCGTGGTATCCGTGACTGCCGTCCTCCTTTAACGACTCAAACTCGCCAGAGGAAAGGCTGTCCCCCACACAGCAGATTGTGCGGAAAATCGAGGTAAAGCCCCCGTCGGACACAATGCTGTCAAGCGGCTTTTCGTTTTCATTTTCAAAAATTTCTTCAAGGTTCATAGACTTTTTCTCCGTTGTAATTATTTAGCTTGACATTTTTTTAAGCTATGGTATAATATAAGTGAAATAAGGCAAACCGACAGACGGTTAGCCCTAAACATTAGTTAAAAGATTTAACCGCTTTGTTTGGAGACTGGGCGGTTATTTCTTTTTTGTTATATTAACAACAAGTGCGATTATTGAAACAATAAGAGTAAGTAATAAATACAACTCGCTATATGTAACCGTAAGCACCGCCCCCTTTCAAAGAGGGCGAAAAGTACCCTCTGTAAAAAAAGGGTTAACCGTCCACCGTTTAAGGTCCGCCTTATTCCGAAAGTATTATACCATTATGCTCCAATGTTTGCAAGTATATTTAACCCGCGAAAAAAATAAAAATATTAATTATATAACTATTGTTTATTCGACAAAAATATTGTATAATAGCTTATATATAATTATAGGGAGCGCGGCGTTTTGGAGCATATCGCTTATCTTGACAACAGTTCTACCACAAAGCCCTCGAAAAGGGCGGTTCAATATATAACCGAGGCACTTGAATGTAACTGGGGCAATCCTTCCTCTCTGCACCGAATCGGAATGGAGGCGGAGATAGCTCTTAATGAGGCGCGAGAGACCGTCGCCCGAACGCTTAACGCAAGAGCGGACGAGATTATTTTTACGGGCAGCGGCACCGAGGCTAACAACACGGCGCTTTTGTCGGTGCTTAAAGACCGTAAAAGGGGCGAAAGGATTATCACCACCGCTATTGAACACCCCTCGGTGCTTGAAACCGCAAAAAGGCTTACCGAATACGGCTTTGAGGTTATCGCCTTAAAGCCCGATAAAAGCGGGGTTATTCCGCTTTCCTCACTTGAAAACGCGCTTAATGATAACACCCTGCTTGTAAGTATGATGCTTGTAAACAACGAAACAGGCGCGGTTCAGCCCGTAATGGAGGCGGTGGCGCTTACAAAGCGAAAAGCCCACCGCGCTCTTTTTCATTGCGACGCGGTTCAGGGCTACGGCAAGCTTCAGATTAATGTTAAACAGTTGGGGTTAGACCTGCTTTCCGCAAGCGGTCACAAAATCCACGGACCTAAGGGAATCGGTTTTCTCTACTGCAAAAAGGGCGTGCATATAAGCCCGCTTATAACGGGCGGCGGTCAGGAAAGCGGTATGCGCTCTGGCACCGAGTCTTTGCCCCTTATTATGGGGCTTAAGGGCGCGGTTGAGGAGCTGCCCCGCACCGACACACAGCTTAAAGCACAGCAGGAGCTTTTTGACTACACAAAAAAACGACTGCTTGAAGCGGGAGCCGTAATAAACTCGCCGGACGGCTGTCTGCCCTATATATTAAATGTCTCGCTTATGGGCTACCGCTCAGAAACGCTTTTACACTTTCTTGAAAGCAGGAATGTTTTTGTCTCAAGCGGCAGTGCCTGTGCGAAGGGTCACGGCAGTTATGTACTTAACGAAATGGGATATGACAGAAAGCGCACCGACAGCGCGCTTAGAATAAGCTTTTCGAGATATAATACCAAGGAAGACGCGGATATGCTCGTCCTCGCGCTCGAAGAGGCAAAAAAACAGCTTAGAAAGGCAAACTGATGAAGGAAATTATTTTGATTAAAAACGGAGAGCTGGCTTTAAAGGGGCTTAACCGCTGTAATTTTGAGGACGCTCTTATTAAAAACATAAAACGCCGCCTTAAGGATTTGGGCGAAATCGAAATCCGCAAGTCGCAGTCGACCATTTATATTGAGCCGAAATCCGATAATTACGACTTTGAGGAGGCGCTCGAAAGGGTCGGCAAAATATTCGGAATCGCGGGCTTCAGCCGCGCCTGTGTCTGTGAAAAAACGGTTGAGGACATACTTTCCCGTTCTCCTGAATATCTTAAAAATGTGATGGAAAATATCAAGACCTTTAAGGTCGAGGCAAAGCGGGCGGATAAGCGCTTCCCCCTTACCTCCCCTGAAATATGCCGCGAGGTAGGGGCGGTACTGCTCGAAAAATATCCTCACCTAAAGGTTGACGTGCATAATCCCGACCGCGTGGTATATGTTGAAATCAGGGATTTCGCCGCCTATGTCAGGGCAGAACAGCTAAAGGGCGCGGGCGGTCTTCCCGTGGGCACAGCGGGGAAAGCGTCGATATTGATTTCGGGCGGAATTGACAGCCCTGTCGCCGCCTGGACAATGGCAAAGCGCGGTCTTCGCCTTAACGCCATACACTATGCAAGCCCGCCCTATACAAGCCCCCGCGCCGAATTAAAGGTGCGCACCCTGCTTAAAAAGGTCGCGGCATACAGCGGCACAATTAATCTTGCTGTTGTACCCTTTACCGAAATTCAGGACGAAATAGGCAAAAACTGTCCCGAGGACTACTTCACCCTTATTATGCGCCGTATGATGATGCGCATTTCAGAGCGCTTAGCAAGGGATTCGGGCAGTCTTGCACTGATTACGGGCGAAAGTCTCGGTCAGGTCGCAAGCCAGACCCTCCCCGCCTTGGTCACCACCGACAGCGTTGTAGGTATGCCCGTCCTCCGTCCCCTTATAGGAATGGACAAGGAGGAAATAGTTAAAATTTCAAGGAGCATTGACGCCTTTGAGACCTCGATACTTCCCTATGAGGACTGCTGCACGGTATTTACCCCCAAGCACCCGAAAACAAGACCCACGCTCGACTCCTGCGCCGAAGCCGAAAAGGGGCTTGATATTGAGCGCCTTGTGGAAAAGGCGGTAAAGGAAACCGAGTATTCCTATATTGATTAAAAAGCGGACGGATATATGAAGGAAGAAATATATAAGCAGAGCTGTGAAGCCGTAAGGCTTTTAAAGGAAAAAAATATGACAGTTTCTACCGCGGAATCCTGCACGGGAGGGCTTGCCGCGGCATATATCACCGCTGTTTCAGGCTCGTCCGCCGTGTTTGAGCTGGGTATGACCTCCTATTCCTGCAGGGTAAAGCGGGATATTTTAGGGGTAAACGGCGAAACGCTTGAAGAAAAAGGCGCGGTAAGCCCTGAGACTGCACGCGAAATGGCGGAAAATATACGCGATAAGGCAAGGTCTGATATTGGGCTTTCGGTCACAGGGGTAGCGGGACCCGACAGCTCTGAGGGACACGCCCCCGGGCTTGTATATATCGCGGCGGCGTATGACGGCGGCACAGCCGTGAAAGAGCTTAATATTAATCCGCTTTCCCGAAATTACGTCAGGGAAACGGCGGTATCGGAATTATTTAAGCTTGCAATTGATATAATCGGGCGCTGACCGCCTAAAAAGCAACGGAAAGGAAATGTCGCAATGAGCCACGCAAAGGAGACCAACAGGGTCAAGGATTTCTTTTATAAGCTCTATTTATCATATATTCCAAACGGACGGGACAATATTAAGCAGATAATAATCAAGGTTTTCTTCCTTATTTCGCTTACAACCCTTATTGTCTCAGCCTCGTATCTCACCAACTACTTTTTATCGGCAAAAAAGCAGGAGAATATTATCGAAGACACGCGCTCTGTCTGGCACGAGACAAGCGAGACCGAGCCGACTGCTGAGGTTCCATCCGCAATAGAGCTTTTATTGCAGGAGAACAGTGATTTCAAGGGCTGGATAACAATACCCAACACCAAAATCGACAATCCGATATATCAGACGACCGATAACAGCTATTACCTTACCCACAACCAGAAAAGGCAGAAAAGTGCATACGGTGCCCTGTTTTTCGACTGTGACAACAAAATCACCGAGACCGAGACCGACAAAAACCTTGTAATATACGGTCATCATATGAAAAACGGTTCAATGTTCGCCAATCTCACCAAATATAAGTCGCTGAGCTTTTATAAACAAAACCCCACAATTGAGTTTTCCACGCTGTATAAAAAGAGCACGTATAAAATTTATTCGGTTTTCGTCTTAAACGCCTCTAAGGAGGACGACAACGGTTACATATACAACATTTCGCGCAAGAGCTTTTTAAACGACGCGGACTTTGACGCATGGGCGGACGAGGCTTACGAAAGAAGCCTTATAAATACGGGAGTGGACGTTAAGAACGGCGATAATATAATTACCCTTGTAACCTGCGTGTACGATTTCGACGACGCAAGGCTCGTAGTAATGGCAAGAGAAACCCGCGAGGACGAGGAACCGACGGTGAACACCTCGACGGCTGTCGCCAACCCCTCTCCGAGATATCCCAAGCGCTGGTACGATGACCGCGGAATTGATTTTCCGTTTGATTAGGCTGGCGAGAGTTGAACCCGTTACGGTTTGGGTAACCGCCTTTTCCCGCCTGCTTTGCACTCATTTTTGAAATACCGCGTATTCCTGCAAATTCGTGACTTCGCAGGACGAAAAAAGGCGGAGACACAAACTCTTCGACCTGCCATTTAGAAGAATTTTGATTCGGGCGAAGTCGAAGAACGCAGCAATACTGACGTATTGCAAGAGATGAGACAAGTACGAACAAAATTATTCAAATGTCAGGCGTGACGGGTTC
>JBJEOD010000265.1:0-8136 GCA_051880535.1 Acutalibacteraceae bacterium
AGCGGCAAGTGGACCTGGGAAAAGCTTCTGGAAATGGGTAAAAAGGTTACAAACGCGGATAAGGGTATTTATTTCGGCGACTTCTCCTTTACCAGTCAGGCAATCGTTCTTTCCTACGGCGGAAAATGGATTAAAATCAACTCATATAACGATATAAAGGAAAACACCTCCGACCCGCACATCTTTAACGGACTAAAAATACTTCAGCGCATTTGCGACGGCTCTGAGCAGATTATTAACCGCGGAAAGGGACAGTCCGACGCGAGCGAATTTCTTTCGGGACGCACCTATGCTTATCTTGCAGAGGATATCCGTTATTCCTCACAGATTTCCAAGGGCATTATCGATGATAAAAAGTTGGGCGGCAAAACAGACAACGTAGGAATAGTTCCCGTGCCGTTGGGCGACGGAAACACAGCCTATCCTGCCGGTTGGATAACAGGTATCGCCGCATGTCGCGGAACACAGGATATTACAATGGCGGTTGCCTTTGCAAAGTTCCGTACTACCTGGAAGGACAGCGCAAACGATCCCTATAAGCTGCCTGAATCAACACAAAAATTAAAGGAAACCCTGCTTTCCAATATCAACTATAAGAATTACGGCTACACAACCAGCGGAACAGATACAAAGGCTACAATCGACTCAATTGTTCAGCAGATAAGCGCTAAGGTTTCCGGAGGCAAGGATATTAAGTCGGTGCTTGACGCTTATAAGGGAGCTATACAGAATTGTATCGATGTCTCGCTGAAAAAGTGATAAAGGAGAAGCAAATGGTAGGTCAATTAAAGAAAAAAGCAGCACTTTTTCTCGCGTTGATTGTTTCTTTGTGCAGCTTGTTCATTTACGGGGGAAATTACTCGGTTTCGGCGCAGGAGCCTGTTGACGGCAAGGCAAACAGTCAGGTAAGAAACATATTAAACTATTTAAACGAGCTGAGATATTCCGATAAATGCGTAATGGGAGCCTTCGATCAGGTCAATCAGAATCAGGACGCTCTTAAGAATTATTACGCCATAGTCTCTGAAAAATTCGGCATAAAGCCGGGTATGTACAGCACCTTCTACCCTTATACTTATAAGACCTCGGGCGTTCTTGTTAATGAGTTTGCCATTCAGGAATCCGATGAAACCTTTAAGCGGATTAAGGAGCATTATGAGGAAGGCGCAATCATTCTTGTTCATTTCCAAAATTCCTGGGGAACCAACCTGATTAAAGAGTTTTCGGATGCTGCTAATAATTCATACGGCGAGACGGTTGAAAAGGTCGATTTTCTTAAAAATTTCGACGCGACCAATCCGGATAAAAATCAACACGTTTATGAACGCTATTTAAGCTGCTTAAAGCAAATGGGCGACGCGCTTGAATTGCTCCAGAACGCGGGAATAACCGTTATTTACCGTCCGTTTGTCGAGATGACAAACCCCAATTTTGAATGTTACGCACAGTCGCAGTCGGGGTATGACGCTTTTAAGCGCATCTGGCAGCAGCATTACGACTATATGGTAAATGAGCGCGGGCTTCACAATATCGTATGGTGCTACGCTCCGCAGGCGGCGGGCGGCGCCGAGCAGGCTATGCGTTATTACCCCGGAAACGATTATGTTGACGTTATCGGCGTAACAATGTACCCGGGCGGTGAAACAGGCACGGAGTCTATGATGCAGATGCTTGAACGCTGGAGCTTTGACGGATTTTTCAAAACGGGAAAGCCCTTCGGCTTTTCAGAGCTCGGAACTATGGAAAGAGATAACGAATCGGGCAACTGGTCAAAGGTTCTCGACGGTGTGAAAAACACCCTTTCGGAGGTCACCTTCTGCAATATCTGGAATAACACCTACGGACTTCTTGTCGATACCAATGTTAATGCGGATAAATTTGTCTATGACTCGTTCTTTGTCCATTTAGACGATCAGCCCGATTTAAAAACCGGTACCTATTCGGCGGCGGGGGTTGCGGCGGCCTTCTCAAAATCAAAATATAACGGAGATATTCAGGTTCTGCCGTTAGGAAACTATACACGGCAGGATATGAAAAAGGCAAATATAAACCCCTCTAAATTTGTATCCTTCCGTCTTGACGAGGGCTATGCGATTCAATTCTATACGCAGGACAATTTTAAGGGAAAATCGTATTTGCTGGCGTCTGATACACAGGATATTTCGTCGATAGGGCTTAATGCCTCCGAAATCAAATCGATGAAGGTCGGCTCGGTGAAAATTGAAAATGCGTCCCTTAAAAAGCCGGTTCTTTGCAGTGACCCCGATTCAAATTACGAATATATCAACGACGGAACGGTTGAATTTTGGGAGACCTATGAGGGTAAACCCTGCTGGGCGGTCATTGATTTGCAGGACATATATCTGTTAACCGAATGGGAAGTGCAGAATGTCGGCGCTTACGGCGAGGATTCAATAAGCAATGCCAGCGACTACCGTCTGCAATACAGTCTTGACTGCAAGAACTGGAAGGACGCGGACGTGGTCTTCGGCAACACCGTAAGCGTAACCTCGCAAAAGCTTGAGCAGGTAAAGGCGCAGTATGTAAGACTGTATGTTGAAAAGCCTAACAGGTCGGAATTTGCTATGGATTTAACAAGGTGTGCTATCTGCGAATTTACGGTATACGGTGTAAAGCTGAGCGGCGGTAAAACAACCGATTGGACGCTTATGGATTTATCGTCAAAGAGCCAGAGCGGCAGTTCGGACAAGAGCAATGTACAAGCTATTCAAGCGATCCTGATTCATCAGCTTCAAGCTCCGATACGGACAGCGAGCCTGATTCCTATGATAATGTATTCGAGGAAAGCGAGTCTAAGCCGTCGGACAGCAATAAAGAATCGGCGGAGAAATCGGGTAACGGGGCTTTGGTATGGATTATTATAGGCGTCTGCGCCCTTGCAGTAATAGGCGGAGCCGCCGCTGTTATAGTAATCAAAAAACGTTAAATTCATTAAAGGCTACAAATTATCGTCAAATACAGAAATATTTTTGTATCCAAAACTCAAATAATATGTATCCAAAACATTAGCAAAAATCTTAAAAATATTTTACAATAATAAACGAAAAAGCCGTCGGACGGTAATAAGGTCACGACGGTAAATCGGGTAAATGCTTTTGTATGGGTTATCATAGACGTTTGTGCGCTTGCGGTAATGTGGGAAAAGCCGCCGCGTTTATTGTAATCGGGAAGCATTAAATTAATCATCGGCTGTAGACTTTAAAAGGTCGGGGCGGCGGGAAAGAGCCGCTCCGACGGCGGCCGAGAGAGAAATCGGGAGGAAGCAGAATGAGAAAGAACGGCAGACCTAAATGGCAAAGGCTGGCTGTCTGTTTGGCGTGCTGTGTGCTTACGGCGGTATCTCTGCCCGTGACGGCGGCGGTGAATACGGCGGCGGGTGCGGAAACGGAAAAGCTTGTGTTTGAAACGAAGAAGGATTCTTATTTCGGATATTACAAGACCTACGCCGACGAAAGCAGAAGCTCCTCCGAGATAGTATTAAGCGGAGAAAGCGCGGAGAATATAAGCGGGCGATTAAAAAGCGAGGACGGCTACAGCGGAATTGCGGTGGGCGGAAAGGATTTCGAGGCTAAGTGGCGCTTTACGGTAACCGAGAGCGGGCTTTATTGCCTTTGTATGGATTATTACGCCCTCGCGGGAAAGTCCAACGAGCTGACCTTTTCATTAACGCTTGACGGCAAAAGCCCCTATACCGAGGCAAAGAGCTTTACCGCGCCCCGCGCGTGGGCGGACGAGCGGGAGGGGGACGGATTCCAAAAGGATACTCTTGGAAGCGACCGCCTTCCTACCCAAAAGGAGATTTTCCACCCACAGGTAAGATGGATAACCAATATACAGGGAATGTACGAGGAGCCGTATCTCTTTTATCTTTCGGCGGGAGAGCATACGGTGGGAATATCCTCGGCGGACGATGAGTTTATAATAGGCAAGCTTATTTTAGGAATACCCGAAGAGACGGTATACTATGAGGAATATTTAAAGGCAAACGCGGATAAGAGCGATAATACGGACAAAGAAACAATTATGATAGAGGCGGCGCTTACAAAGGAGAAAAGCTCCTCGGATCTGTATCCGTTAAGCGACCGCACAAACCCCGCCACAAAGCCGAACAGCGCGGGCAAGACCCTGCTTAACACGGTGGGCGGAAGTAACTGGTGCTATACGGGCGACAGCATAAGCTGGAGCTTTAACGCGCCGAAGGACGGCTGGTACAGCATTTATATGCGACAGCGCCAGAATATAAATCAGGGCTTAAACAGCTACCGTACCCTTAGTATTGACGGCGAAATTCCATTTAAGGAGGCGGAAAACCTCTGCTTTGAGTATGAAATGAAGTGGCAGGTTAAGGCACTGGGCGGTGATGAGCCCTATCGGTTCTATTTAAGCGCGGGGGAGCATACCTTAACGCTTACCTGCTCGGCAGGGCCTATGGCTGAACCGCTGAGAGAGCTAAATCAGGCAATACTTGATTTAAACTCGGTTTACAGAAAAATAATAATGGTTACGGGAACCTCGCCCGATGTATACAGGGACTATAACCTTGATACAACCATTGAGGGACTTATACCGGGACTAAAGGATTTAAGCGAACGCCTTGTGGGCATAGCGGACAAAATAGAGGAAATAGTAGGCACAAGGCAGTCGCAGGTATCGGTTCTCGACGAGATGGCGGATATGCTTTCAAGTATGGCGAAAACGCCCTACACCATACCTACACGACTGACCAACTATAAAAGCAAGGTAGAGAGCATCGGCTCGCTGCTGTTAAGTATGACGCAGCAGCCGTTAACGATAGATTATATAGAATTAGTCCCCGAAAAGGGTACGGCAGGCAACGGTAAGGCAGGCTTTTTCGAAAGGCTAACCTTCAGCGCGGCGACGCTTGCGTCCTCTTTTACAGACGATTACAGTGTTTTAAACACGGTAGAGGAGGGGAAAACTCCCGTTGAAACATGGGTTTCAAGCGGCAGAGATCAGGTTAAGATAATAAGCCAGATAGTAAACGATTTCTTTGTGACAAAAACGGGAATACCCGTAAAATTAAGCATAGTGGACACAAGCACAACCCTTGTCGAAGCTACCCTTGCGGGCAAGGGACCTGACGTAGCGCTCCTTGTTCCGCAGGATACGCCCGTAAACTTAGCCTCCCGCGACGCGCTGGTGGATTTAAGCAAATTTGATTTGGGCGAATTAAAAAATGAGATATACGATCAGAGCTTTGAGCCTTTCAGGTATAACGGCGGACTCTATGCCCTGCCCGAAAGCCAGACCTTCCATATGCTTTTCTACCGCACGGATATCTTTGAGCAGTTAGGACTGTCAGTACCCGAAACCTGGGACGACTTTTACGAGGTTATGAACGTATTAAGGTTTAATAACCTTGAGGTGGGAATACCCGAGGTTAACACACTTAACAGGGGCGTTTCACTTGCGATAAACCTGTTTGAAACCCTGCTGTACCAGAACGGTGCCACCCTGTTTAATAAAGACCTTACCGCAACCGAGCTTGATACCGAAATTGCGTACAGTATGTTTGAGCGCTGTACCGAGCTTTACACCGATTACGGCCTTGATCAGGAGTTTAACTTCTTCAACCGCTTTAGGTCTGGCGAAATGGCAATGGCGATTGAAGCCTACAGCGCGTATAATCAGCTTACCGCCGCGGCACCCGAGCTTAACGGACTGTGGAGCTTCTCCCCGATACCCGGAACGGTAGGGGAGGACGGTAAATTAAACCGCTCGGCGGTGGGAACGGTGACGGGCTGTATAATGCTTAAGAGCGCCGAGAGAAAGGGCATAGAAAACGAGGCGTGGGAGTTTATCTCCTGGTGGGTAAGCGGAGAAACCCAAAGCTATTACGCCAATATGCTTGAATCGGTGTTAGGCGTGCTCGGACGGTATACACCTGCTAATCACGAGGCGTTCAAGCGTATGCGCTGGACGTCGGATGAGGCGGCGCTTATAGATAAGCAATGGGAGTCTGTGGTGCAAATCCCCGAGATACCAGGCGGCTACTATGTCAACCGCTCGCTTACAAGCGCCCTTAGAAGCGCAATTTCGCAGAACAGCTCACCCAGACGCGAGCTTGCGCTTTACAACCGCGATATAAACAACGAGATAACCCGTAAGCGTAAGGAATTCGGGCTGTCATATGAAGGAGAAGAGAAATGAAAAGGCGAGCTTCGGTAAAAAACACATACAGCCTTAAAAGCCGCATATACCAGAACAGGGTATACTATTTAATGCTCCTGCCCTTTATGCTGCTGTTCTTTATGTTCACAATACTGCCCGTGCTTTCCTCGGTGGTATTGAGCTTTACCTCCTTCGATATGTTCCATATGCCGAGGTTTGCGGGAGCCGATAATTACATAAGGATGTTTTTGGAGGACGATATATTCATAAAGGCGCTTAAAAACACCCTTTTGTTTGCGGTTATAACGGGACCTGTGGGATATATTTTAAGCTTTGTTGTGGCGTGGCTTATTAACGAGCTGCCCCGGTCGGTAAGAAGCTTTATAACCCTTATAATGTATGCGCCGTCCCTTGCGGGAAATGTGTTTTACATTTGGACCTTCATTTTCGCGGGCGACTCAAAGGGTCTTATAAACACAGTGCTTATCCAGAGCGGAATAATAAGCGACCCTATAAAATGGCTGACCGATACAAGGTACAGCTTTGGGGTAGTGCTTGTTGTGGTAATCTGGATGAGTTTGGGCGCGGGCTTTCTCTCCTTTGTGGCGGGCTTCCAGTCGCTTGACCGCTCGTATTTTGAGGCGGCGGCTATAGACGGGGTAAGAAACCGCTTTCAGGAGATGTATTACATAACCTTTCCGCAGATGGCACCGCAATTACTGTTCGGCGCGGTAATGTCAATTTCGCAGGCGTTCGCGGTGGGTAATCAGTGTACGGCGCTTACGGGCTTCCCGAGTACTAATTATTCGACCCACACGCTCCTGCTTCATATGTTGGATTACGGTAAAACCCGCTTTGAAATGGGCTATGCCTCGGCTATCGCGGTGGTGCTGTTCCTTATAATGATGCTTTCGTGGCTTGGAATAAATAAGCTGCTTAAGCACTACTCCACCGACTGACAGATAAGAAAGGAAGCCGAAAATGAGTATATCCGGTACAATAAAAAATATATATAACGAGCGAAAGGCGCGCAAAAGAGTACGGCTTTCCCGCTCGGCGGGCGGAACCTTTTTAATCTTCCTGTTTCTGTTTCTTGTGGGCTGCTTTATGGCTCTGCCGCTTGTGTATACCACGGTTCAGGCGTTTAAGCCCATAAACGAGATATACGCCTACCCGCCTAAGTTCTTTGTAAGGGAGCCTACCTTTGATAACTTTTATCAGGTGTATGAGCTGGCAAACAACCTGTGGGTACCCTTTTCACGGTATATCTTAAACAGCGTGTTTATCTCGGTTGCGGGAACGCTGCTTTATGTGGTTATAGCCTCGCTTGCGGCGTTTCCTCTTGCAAAGATAAAATTCCCCGGCAAGACCCTCTTTTCACTGCTTATAGTGCTTATGATACTCTTCCGCACCGAGGTCACCGACGTGCCCAGGTATGTAATAATAGCAAAGCTCGGGATAGTGAACACCTACTGGGCAATACTTCTGCCAGCGCTTTCGGGCTCGTTCGGAGTATTTCTTATGAAGCAGTTTATAGTCTCGTCAATACCCGATTCCATATTAGAGGCGGGACGGCTTGACGGAGCGAGCGAGGGAATGATATTCAGGAAAATAGTGATTCCCTGCGTGCGTCCCGCATGGCTTACCCTTGTAATATTCACCTTTCAGAGCCTTTGGAACACAACGGGAACAAACTACATATACAGTGAGAACCTTAAAATGCTGCCGAGCGTGCTTTCTACCATAGCGGCGGGCGGAATAGCGCGTGCGGGCGCGGCTTCGGCGGTCAGCCTTATACTTATGATACCGCCCATTGTAATCTTTATTATTTCGCAAAGCTCGGTAATGGAGACTATGTCCCAGTCGGGACTTAAATAAAAGGTGGGAGAGTGTGTTATGCTTAATAGAAGAATTATTAGTTTCGCCGCGCTTTCCCTGTGCCTTACGCTGTTGTTTTCCTGCCTTTTAACTGCGTCGGCAAAG
>JBJEOD010000266.1:0-8117 GCA_051880535.1 Acutalibacteraceae bacterium
ATAATATCAAGTCCTGTATTTTGCAAAATTATGCTTTGTTGTGGGATGATTTTTGCACCTATGTAATCAATCACATTGACAAACTAATACCAGATTATTATGCGGCGCTGTCAATGCTGAAAAAAGACTACAAGGACAATAAGGGCGAGCTTACAGACAGAATACTTGAAAAGCTTGCCGTTATATATCAGACCGCTTTATATGTTTCCGACTGTTTTAATATGCAAATTAACTTCTCGGCAATTCAGAGTTATATTTATATGCTCGAAAAAAATATAAAGTGTGAAACAGATATGTCTGTAAAAGCATTAGATTTTGTAACCCAATATGTGACACAAAACGGAAATCGCTTTTTCGATGGGAATGAAGATTATGTTCATTCAATAGACGGCAGAATCAATAATAAGAACGGAAATACCGAAATAACGATTCTAAAATCCGTGGTTGAAAAAATTCTCGTTCAGAATGGAATCAATAATTTAAAATCGATATATTTGAAATGGCAGACAAACGGAATAACAGACTGTGAAAAAGACCGTCCTTATAAGCGTGTAAAGTTAAATAAACTCTTACCGCGTCAAGATTGTCTTGTTTTTAGATTTATGAACGAGAACACGGAAAAAACTGAAAGCAAGAATACTTTTAAAACAATAACATTCGAGCAGTCGGATGATATTATAAATTTTTAAAGAAAGGTGGCGCCTTTATATGCGCATACAAGTAGTAAAAACAGTTGATAAAATGCCAGAGGGTGATTATATCGGAAAAATCGTTTATCAAAGCGTAAGCAAGGATTATAAGTATCTTTGGCTTAATATTGAGGTGGACGGATTTAGTTCACAATTAAATATCAGCATATCCTTATCAAGCAATTTATTAAATAATTTTGCTATGAATTTTGCTGATAAGTATGGAGAATTAGATACCGAAGATTTTATAAATGCAAGAATATCGTTTTCTCTTATTGACAAGGAAATTAACGAACATATCTACTCAAAATTCAGCAGATTAGAATTGATTTCTGATGAGGAAGAAAACGATTTTGAATAATCTTCAAAATCATCATTAAAACACGTATAAAATCGCTGTTTTAACCATTATGTGGATAATAAAGCACTATATCAGTGCGTCCACGCTCCGAGCTTCTCGGACTTATCTCGAAAGGTGTGAAACCTTTGGAAATAATAAGACTACAATGCGCAAGAGAGCGCGAAAACAATCCTTATAAAAGGGTAGGTAATAAGATAACGTGCCTTCAGCAAAGCAATATTGCGGATTATGATAGCTTTGAGTTCTTCAGTGCTATGGCTGAGTATCTGGCAAAATTATTTTTACATTAATTTGCTTAAAATGTGGGGGTTGTCAGTTTTCAACCGCCAACCCCCACTGAAATAAACGGAAATTTAAAAATATATTATTTTTTTGAAAGGAAGGGATTGATATGCGTTTAAGCGAAAACGATATAAGAAAAATTTTGAATCAGGACGCAATTCAAAAACCAAAAATAAAGGCGGTAGGATACTGTAGATTTAGCTCAGAGAATCAGCGGGAGGAATCAATAGAGGCTCAAAAAGAAATTATCAGCGAATACGCTGAAAAAAATAATTATGAGATAATCGACTGGTATACTGATAAAGCTTTCAGCGGAACGAATACGAATCGCCCCGATTTCCAAAGAATGTTGGAGGATGTAACGGCTAAGGATTGTCCTTTTTCGGCTGTATTGGTGCATAAAACAGACCGTTTCAGCCGAAATGCCGCCGACGCAATAAAATATAAGGAAGTGCTTCTTGATTTTGGAGTGGAACTGATTTCTACTGTTGAAAAGATAGACAATACAGCGAACGGAAAGCTTCTATACGGTATAATGTCTAATGTGAATGAGTATTACAGTGCCAATTTAGGACTGGAGATTATGAAGGTTCTCAAGCTTAATGCGGAACGCTGTCTTTGGAACGGTGGGAAGCCCCCACTCGGGTATGATGTAATAGAGCAACGGCTTGTAATAAATGAATCAGAGGCAATAATTGTTAGAGAAATTTTCGAAATGGCGGCTTCTGGTGTGGGATATTGCAGTATTGTTAAAGAGCTCAACAGTAAGGGTCACAAAACAAAGCGGGGACAGCCATTTGGAAAAAATAGCATTTACGATATGCTTAGAAATGAAAAATATAAGGGAGTGTATGTTTATAATAGAAGCTCGCATAAAAAATCAAACGGAAAACGGAATAACCATAAAAATAAGGACGATAGCGAAATCATCCGAGTTGAGGGCGGCTGTCCTGCAATAGTTTCGGAGGAGCTTTGGAATAGGGCAAATTATTCAAGAGAAATTACCTCAATTACATCAACAAATGCAAAGCACGATTATCTACTGACAGGATTAGTTTCTTGCGGGATTTGCGGCAGCAAAATGCACGGGAATTATCGTAACAATGGCAATAAAAAGGCTTACGCAACCTATAGATGTAATAAAAAAAGCAACCAAGCTCTGTGCGATTGCAAAGAGATTCGGGCGGATATTTTAGAGGATTTTGTAATAAACTGTTTGCAGGAGCATTTTTTCAATGATTCGGTTATAGATATTATAACCGAACAAATCAACTTGAAAATATCTGAACTTCTAAAGAGTGACAGCGAGACTATAAAAAACGCAAAAAATGCGCTTACGGGCTTGCGTACCGCAAGGGCGAATTTGACCGACACAATAGCCGAAATCGGATATAACAGAGCTATTGCAGATAAGCTAAACGCGCTTGAGGCTCAAATTTCAGAATATGAAGGCTTAATTGCGGCAGAGCAAAAGCAGAAAGCAGGAATTAAGGTCACAAAGGAAGCTGTTAAACGGAAAATATCCGAGCTAAAGGAAGTAATGCGAAACCCTAAAAATATTGAACAAACAAAAATGGTGCTTAGGCAGTATATTGAAAGCGTGCGTATTACCAACCAAAGTGTGGAGGTTACCTTCAAGGTAGCCTTCGCTTTTTTTATAGCTGAAAACGAATACAATATCTGCTATAACTATTCAAAAAAAGAATATCGTTTTTTGATTGATAAAAAGGGAAACGAATGTCGCACAACTCCCGAAAAACATAGGAACATAGAAAATTTGCCCCATTTTGGGAGCGTTGGTGACGATACCGAAGCAGACAGAACTCCCAAGCCATATAGGTTTGAGAGTTCAGTGGTGGAGATGAGGAGAGTCGAACTCCTGTCCAAAAATTTATCTGTATCGGCATCTCCGAGCGCAGACATTTATTTACATTCCCTTACGCGGACGTCAAATGTCAGACTTCCGCGCTTGGTAGCTCCCACGCCGTGACGAAAGCGGGAGCAGGCTCTCGTTCACGTTCACCGCTAAAATGACACCCTTGCCGAACCGCGGTACTTTCGGGTCGGATGAGCAGCCTAAATCAGGCTGCTAAAGCAACGTTATTGTTGTTAGTTAATTTTTTTTGCGGATTTTATAGCGGTTCCGCACCGCTGCTCGCTTCCGATATTTCAAAATCCCTGTCGAAACCTTTACATCCCCGTATTTAAAGTAATAAGTAAGAGTGAAAAGTGAAGAGGTGGGGTTGATAAGTTATCTGTTTTGTTCTTTTAAAGCCCTGTCGATAGCCCGCTCCGCGTCGCGCTTTGCGGCGGTCTCGCGCTTATCGTGCAGCTTTTTGCCCTTGCACAGCCCTAACTGCACCTTGACAAGCGAGCCCTTAAAGTAGAGCGAAAGGGGGACAAGCGCCAAGCCCTCCTGCTTGACCGCGCCGAAAAGGCGCATAATCTCCCGCTTGTGCATAAGAAGCCGCCTGTTTCTTGTCGGATTCTTGTTAAAAATATTCCCGTGCTCATAGGGGCTTATGTGCAGTTGTTTTATTATCATCTCGCCGTTATCGACCGAACACCACGCGTCCTTTAAATTCGCGCCGCCCTGCCGTATCGACTTAATCTCGGTCCCCGAAAGCTCTATGCCGCATTCAAAGCTTTCTAACACAAAGTATTCGTGAAAGGCTTTTTTATTTGTTGTAATTGTTTTAGTATTTTCCACGCGGCATACCTCCTCTCGGGAATTTTAGTATAACACCTTTTTATAACGCATTCAAGTAAAAATTGTCGAAAAATAAACGCCTGAACAGCTGATTACTGCACAGGCGTTCATTCCCCTTTAAAGCGTTATGTATTTGATATACATTAAACGTTTTATTCTGAAATTATTCCTCGGAAATCGCCTCAACCGGGCAACCGGCAGCGCAAGCTCCGCAGCTGCAGCACTTATCAGCGTCGATCTCGTAATGCTCTGCTCCTTCGGAGATTGCATCACAGGGACATCCGGCAGCGCAAGCTCCGCAGCTTATGCAGGAATCGGAAATTTTGTAAGCCATCCAAAACACCTCCAAGCTTAATTGCTGTATATATTGTAACAAGTTTCAAGCCAAAAAGCAAGAAAAATATTATTCCTTAAACGCTATATTTTTCTTGCCTTGGACTGAAATTACTGCTCGCTGTCTTTTTTTCCGTCCTTAGGGCGCTTTTTTGTGCGGGAAACAAGCTTTACATCGTCCCTGTGTACCTTGAAGGGGATAGTGTCGCTGTCGATAAGCTTTACAAATAAATTTCCCGTTATCAGATTTGCGTCGGTAACGATCGCAAGCCCCTCGGAGGTCTTAACCGTTGCGCCGACGTTCGGGGTAAAGGAGTTGAGGTATTCATAGGCGTCCTGTTCGTAATTAAGACAGCACATAAGTCTGCCGCAGCTACCCGAAATTTTGGTGGGATTAAGCGACAGCCCCTGCTCCTTTGCCATCTTGATAGAAACGGGCTGAAAGTCGCTTAAAAACCGCTTACAGCAGTAGGGCTGACCGCAGATACCCAAGCCGCCGAGCATTTTCGCCTCGTCCCTGACACCTATCTGTCTTAGCTCGATTCTTGTATGGAAGCGGGACGCCAAGTCCTTTACAAGCTCGCGGAAATCAACCCTGCCGTCCGACGTGAAGAAAAAGACGATTTTATTTGAATCAAAGGAGTATTCGACGTTTACAAGCTTCATATCAAGCCTGTGCGCGGCGATTCTTTCCTCGCAAGTTTTAAAGGCGTCAGCCTCTTTCCTTTTATTTTCGGCAAGCTTTTTAAAATCGCGGTCGGTTGCAAGCCTGAGCGTTTTGCGCAGTGGCTTTACAATAGTATCGTCCTCGACCTCGCGGTTTGCCGCGCTGACCGTTCCGAACTCCGTTCCGTTCTGGGTCTCGACAATAACGCTGTCGCCGACATTTACCTTAAGACCGCAGGGGTCAAAGTAATACGCCCTGCCGCCTTCCTTGAATTTTACAGATATAACCTCTGTCATACGTTCCTCCGTAATATCAGTTATGACTTATTTCCGCTGCCTTGCAGGTGAGCGCGCAAAACAGCAGACTTAAATTAACATTGGTTTGAAGTGCGCTTTCGTAGCCGTCAAGCCCATCGTAAAAACGCGAAAGCGCTTTAGCGGCAGAGGGACTGCGAAGTCTTTTTTTGATTTCCGACGCCACGGCGAGCTTCAGCTCCTTTAAAAACTCGTCGGCTAAGACGCGGCTTTTTTCAAACGGTGCGGTTATTTTAATCATTTCTGCCTCGTCAGGTGAAACAAGCAGCTCTGCAAACCGCCTTGCCGCCGTCTGCGCCGCCGCTCCGCCGCCGCTTAATACCTCTATCGCCGCGCCAATATTGCCGCACGTGCTTTCAAGCGCGGATTTTATCTGCCCGTCGGTATACGAGGTGCTTTTCTTTAAATACCCAATAGCCTCGGGAATTTCGGGCGGAACAAGCGACAGCACGGTACACCTTGAAATTATAGTATCTAAGAGCGCCGCCGCAGATTCGGCTATCAGAATAAAAATTATATCACCGGGCGGCTCCTCAAGCACCTTTAACAGCGCGTTTTGCGCCTGCTCGTTCATACTGTCCGCCCTGTCGATTACAAACACGCGCCTGTCTGCCATATGCGGTTTAACATAAGCCTCGGAGCGCAAGGCTCTTATTTGCGCCACGGTAATGTTTTTCTTGCCGTCCTCGGGAGCGGCAACCGTTATATCGGGGTGGGCGCCAGTTTGCGCCAAGTGACAGCCGCGGCAGGCTCCGCACGGCGGGTTTTCGCCGCCGCAAACCGCCGCTTTACTAAGAAAGCGCGCAAGCGTATGCCTTCCCGTGCCCCTGTCGCCCTCAATTAAGATTGCGTGGGGGATTCTGTTCTCCGCCACCGCCGCTAATACGGCGGCTTTTATTCTTTCATTACCCGCAAGCGGAAAGCTCATAGCACAAAGCCGACCTTTTTCATAGCCTTAAAGTAGGTCTTGCGTGCGACGTGCTCCGCCTTCTCCGCGCCCTGCCTGTAAAGCTGTTCGAGCGCCTTTTTGTCCTTTATAATCTCGTCGTGCTTTTGCTTTATCGGCGCGAGGGTATCCGCAACCGCCTCGCCCACAGCGAGCTTAAACTCGCCGTAGCCCCTGCCGTCAAACTCCTTTTCCACCTCATCGGTAGTTTTTCCCGTAACGGCGGAATAAATCGTGATAAGATTTGAAATCCCGGGCTTATCCTCGGACATTCTTATCTCGTTATCCGAATCGGTAACCGCACGCTTGAATTTTCTAATTATATCGTCCTTGCTGTCAAGTATAGCAACCCAGGCGTTGGCGTTATCGTCCGACTTTGACATTTTTTTAGAGGGGTCCTGAAGCGACTTAACCCTTGCGCCTGCCTTCGGAATATACGCGTCGGGCACGGTGAAGACGTCGCCGTATATATTGTTAAAGCGAATTGCAATATCACGTGCGATTTCAAGGTGCTGCTTTTGGTCGGCACCCACGGGCACTAAGTCGGATTGATAAAGCAGAATATCCGCCGCCATAAGCACGGGGTAGGAGAAAAGACCCACGTTAATATTGTCGGGGTGCTTTTGGCTTTTATCCTTAAACTGGGTCATACGCGACATTTCGCCGAACTGGGTATAGCAGGACAAAAGCCACGAAAGCGCCGTATGCTCAGGCACCTGCGACTGAATAAAAACCGTGTTTTTTTCGGGGTCTATGCCCAGCGCCAGAAGAATAGCGTAGGTTGAATAAATCTGACTGCGAAGCTTCGCGGGCTCCTGCCTTACGGTTATGGCGTGAAGATCCGCCACTGCGAAGGTGCAGTCAAACTCCTCCTGCATTGCCGCCCAGTTTTTAAGTGCGCCGAGATAATTACCGAGGGTCAGAAGCCCGCTGGGCTGAATACAGCTTAACACCCTTTTTTTTGCCGTTTCTTCATTTGCATTGCACATAACCATTCCGCCTTTAGAATTAATATACATATAATATCACATTTTTAAAAAAGTTACAAGGCTTTAGTTTGAATTTCGGGAAATATAAAAACCAATCAGGGGCAAAAGCAGCTGATTGGTTTATGAAATAATGCTTGTCGGAATAAATAACCGACTCCCTGTTTTATTGTAATTATCTCGTAAGAGCGAGACCAATATATCCGATTATTACTAACGCAACTAATATTCCTAAAATTATCAAAACCCATTTTATTATTTTTTTCATGGAAAAAACTCCTTATTTAAATTCTATCTCATATTTTCCTTTACCAAACAAATTATTTATAAAATTTGTTAAAAGCTTTTGAGCGTTATTGGTATTTTAACATCAGTCCCAAAAAACTTTCGGTCTTTTGTCATTGCTTCAACCTTTGTTACATAAGCCTCTTGAGTTGATAGTTTTCCTATGTCTTTAAAACTTAAATTGACGGTTTTTTCTTCAGTTTTTAAATTTATTCTTTTTCCTACTGAAAATGCTCCTAAAGCTATTGCTAATATCAGCACAATCAAAATTATTAGCTTTGGATTCTTAAAAACTGCCGCGAAAAACATTTTTATAGGTTTTGTTTTCACTTCTTGGTCAATATGCTCTTTCTTAATTTCTACTTCCATTATTTTTTCTCCTTAATATTTATTTCCTATGCGCTTTATACATTCGCATAACAACATTTGCATTTTTCGCGAGAACAGAGAATGGTTATTTGTGTTATCCCCTACCGTGGTTAAGCATAGCACAGGGGACGGTTCGAAACCACTGAAAAAGGGTGATTTCAGCAATCAGCCAAAA
>JBJEOD010000267.1:0-1822 GCA_051880535.1 Acutalibacteraceae bacterium
CCCCCTTTAGGCAAGGGGGCCAGAAACACCCCAACATTCGCAATAGAACCTTTAATTTATACATTTAGGTCTTTGGCGGCTTGTTCCTTAAATAGCCGCTTTTCGGTATACATTGCTTCGTCTGCCTTTGCAATAAGCGCTTCGACCCTTGCCTGGTCTTCGCAGATGCCGCTTGCAACCCCTGAGCTAAAGCTTAATCGGTAGGGTCGGTGATCCGCCGTTTTTAAAAGCTCGCCGAGATTCGCTTTCAGCTCTTCAATATCTTCTGCTTCAACATCAATACCCGCTATCAAAAATTCATCGCCGCCGTATCTACAGCTGAAAAGCTTTTTAGGCGATCTGTCGCAGGCTGTGGCGATAACGGTTGCCGCGTCAATAAGCGCACAGTCTCCCACAATATGACCGAAGCCGTCGTTTATCTGTTTGAAATTATTTATGTCTATCATTAAAAAGAAAAGCTGTACGTCCACACCCCTGTTCAAATATCTTTCAATGTACTTATTAAGCCCGTTGCGGTTGTTAAGCCCTGTAAGCGGGTCGGTGTCATTTTGTCTGGTAATGCTTGAAATATTGACGAGCAAAACAGAAAAAGTAATTCCGACCTGACTTGCGGTTACACCGTAGAAAAGCATTTGTATTAGCGAGGCTAAAAGCGGTGGTATAATGAAATAGAGATATGGAATAATCTGCTGTCTTTTAAACTTGTTTTTTGTCTTAAAGACTGCGTATACCGTTTTTACGGTAGCGGCTACCAGATAAAAATAGGTGATAATCCAATGAAAATATATTCCCGTATTCCGCACATAAAGATTATTTTCATCTATTCTGAAAAGAAACTCGGTATACGGATTAACCACGGCGATAAGGGAAAAGACTATAAGCGGCAGAGACCATAAAAATGTCTTTTTTCTGTTAAAGGATTTCTTTTCAAGCTTTACGGCAATATAAATAAGCCAGCAATAGCCCGCAAGGGTCATTGTGCAGTAATAAAGCAGATTGCTTATCTCTATAACCGCCCGCGCTCCCGTGAAAAATTTTCCGCGGCAGACACCCGCCACAAGGTCCGAAACACACATAAGCACAGTAGACAAATTGAGCGCCTTAAAATATTTATCCGAGGTTGAAACGGTATTGTTACGTGAACGGACACTGATGATGCAAAGAACAACAATACATATTAAATTAACCTCAATATAATACAAAGCCATTTAATTATTTCACCGCCCATAAAAAAATAGCCGATTGCTCGACTACCAAAACCAGAATACGCGCAAGCTTCGCGCGCCGTTATACTGCTTTTGATAGCTCTCCGCATAAGCGACAGTAAAACGGATATTATTCCGTGTTACCAGATCAGCCGCCCGCCGGCGCACCGTCTTCGGCGACCGCTCCTTTTACCCTTGACCTTCTCCTGCCGGAGTTACCATTCAAAAGCTACTGATAGCGAATCGCGCCTCTATCTCATTACATAAAATTTAACACGGATTCGGGAATTTGTCAAGTGTTTTAATGTAAATAACAGGTTAAATCTCATATTTTATTTATATATCGGTTATTCAAATTAAAAAATATTGACATTTTAATGATTTTTGCTTAAAATATAATAGACGGATAATTTGCCATAAAAATTAATGAAAGGAGAAAAATCCGTTATTCGGTTAAATTCAAGCGCCGGGACCGTACATATGGCATAGCGGTTGACGAGGATGGGGAGCATCGAAAGATTCGGCGGATGTCCCACGGCAGGCATGTCGTAAACGGGCGTTTAAAACCCGAAAGCAATTTCGGAACAAAGACGCTTCGCTATGTCAAAATAATTATA
>JBJEOD010000268.1:0-8020 GCA_051880535.1 Acutalibacteraceae bacterium
TCCCTACCCTTATCGAAGAGGCGGAAAAGATTATGAACGCCCAAAAGGCGAGGGGCGCAGACCTTGAAAACGGCAAGCTTACCGAGCGGGTAAAGGCGCTTATACCTATATTAATACCTCTGCTTATATCCTCTGTACGCCGCGCCTATGAGCTTGCAGAGGCTATGGAGTGCCGCTGTTATAACGGCGGCGAGGGCAGAACCCGTATGAAGCAGCTGCATATGGTCGGGCGCGACTTTGCGGTTTTAGGCGTTTCTGTTGTGATATGCGGGGGAATAATTGCTTTGAATATACTTCTTTAAAGGTTAGGT
Source organism: Acutalibacteraceae bacterium (assembly GCA_051880535.1). Lineage (GTDB taxonomy): Bacteria > Bacillota > Clostridia > Oscillospirales > Acutalibacteraceae > UBA737. Next base: position 312 of record JBJEOD010000268.1, read on the forward strand.
GCCGCAAATGAAAAGGATTTTGCTTACAATTTCATACGACGGCACCGCCTATCACGGCTGGCAGGTACAGCCCAACGGTATCACCGTGCAGGAGACGGTGCAGAACGCGCTTTATAAGCTGTTAGGCGAAAGACCCGCGCTTACGGGGTGCAGCCGCACCGACGCAGGGGTTCACGCAAGGGAGTTTTGCTGTCACTTGGACTGTGACGAAAAATTCCCCGAAAGCGCTTTTTTAAGGGGGCTTGATTCCCTATTGCCGGGCGATATTTCGGTCAAGGCGGCAAGAGAGGTCCCGCCCGATTTTCATGCGCGTTATAACGCAAAGGGCAAGACCTACGCCTATTACATATTAAACAGCTCGGTGCGCGACCCCTTTTTATCGAGATATACTTGGAGAATTGAGAGACAGCTTGATTTAGAGCGGATTAACGCCTTTTGTAAGGAAATTGTCGGCACACACGATTTTTACGCCTTTTCCTCCTCGGGCAGAACGGTCGAGGACACCGTAAGAACCGTGAGCGAATTTAATGCCGCGCGGCAGGGCGACCGAGTGATTTTAAAAATCACCGCTGACGGCTTTCTCTATAATATGGTGCGTATAATAGTCGGCACGGCGGTTGCGGTATCCGACGGGAAAATCGAGCCTTCCTTTACTAAAGAAATTATTACTTCAAAAAAACGCGCTCTTGCGGGGCAGACCGCTCCGCCGCAGGGGTTGTTTTTGGAAAAAGTATTATATTAGGATGATGAAAATGCCTGAATATAAAAAGAAACGGGTGAATCGGCTTCGCGGTGCGCCCAAACCTAAAAAAACGGCGCGGGTTCAGCGGGAGGAAACCGACGATATTATAATGTCGCCCTCGGGCGGGAAACGGGCGAATAAGCCTCCAAAGCCCCAAAAAGCTCCCAAATCCGTTCCCGATATGCGGGTGGTAAAGGGCAAAAAGCTTGAACGGCGAAGAAAGGCTAAGGTTATGCTGTCGCTTGTCTCGGCGGTGGCGGTGGTATGCTTAGTGCTTCATTTGATTTTACCCGTCGGGATACTCGAAAACATACAGAATTTAACCGCGCTTATAGGCTCGGGCGGCTATCCTGCCGAGCTTAACAGCACCGAGGTTTTAAACTCGGCTTCAAGGGGTATGTATTACTATGTGCTTACCGATACGCGGATAAATGCCTATTCAAACTCGGGCAAGGAGGTTTTTTCCTACTCCCACGGCTTTGAAAATCCTGTTATGAAGACCTCTAAAACCCGTGCGCTTTTGTTTTCACAGGGCGGGAATCAGGCGTACATATATAATCTTGCTTCGCTAAAAAGCACGGTAAGCACCGAAAACCCGATAATCACGGCGAATATTTCCGATTCGGGGACATATGCTGTTGTAACCCAGTCGGATTCCTATGCCTCGGTGGTAAGCGTTTACAACAAATATGACAAGCTGGTTTACGAGTGGTATTCTTCGGAGGACTCCGTTAACAACGTGGCGGTCTCGCCCAACGGTAAAAAAATAGCGGTTTCGCTCTTTAACGCCTCGTCGGGAGTTTACAGCTCTAAGGTATGCGTGTTCGGCTTCGATTCGGCAACACCCGAATATTCAGAAGACTTCGGCGACGCTCCCGTATACGGCTTGGATACCGCCCAAAGCGCGGGCTTTTCGGTTGTTACGGAAAACGCTGTAAGCTTTATTACCTGGTCGGATTACAAGAAAACCGACTACGAAAACGCCTACACCGCGGCTATGTTCAGGTCGGGCTCGGGCGGGAGCGTGGCACTCTTTAACCGCGCAAGCGACAGAACCGACAACCGCGTTGCGGTCTTTAATTCAAAGGGTAAGCTTAAAAGCGAATTTGAATTTAAGGGAATTATCGGTGATATTGAGATTTCGGGCGGGCATATTTATTGTATTAGCGACACCTCGGTTTTGCTTCTATCGGAGGACGGCACGGTTTTGAGAAAAGCCGAATGCGGCTTCGGTGCGGGAAGGCTTGCGGTAATAGGCTCTAACCTTGTCGCGGTTATCACTGACAATCAGATTTATAAAATTAAGCTTGAACAGGAATAGGAGAGTAAAAAATGAGCATAATTCTTGATTTGATAGTATTGGCAATTATTGTTTTAACGGTAATTCTTTCGGCAAAGCGCGGATTTGTAAGAACGGTTATCGAATTGGTGGGCTTTGTTGCCGCTGTTATCATATCGTTTACAATCAGTACACCATTAGCGGGCGCTACATATGATAAAATAATAGAACCGTCGATTGTGTCGTCGGTCACCTCCTCTGTGGATTCCGTCACGGCAGATACCGCTTCAAAGGCCGCGGACGAGGTCTGGGAAAAGACACCCGGTTGGATTAAGAACAGCGCCGAAAGGCTGGGAGTTTCAAAGGAAAGCATTGACAAAAGCATAGTCGGAAATATCGGAAACAGCCTTGAAGACTCGGTTACCGCAGTATCGCAGGACGTTATAAAACCTGTTGTTACACAGACGCTCTCCTTGATTTTCGAGGTACTTGTTCTGGTGATTCTGCTTTTGCTTGTAAAGCCTCTTGCAAAGCTTATAAACAAGCTTTTCTCATTTAGCATAATCGGCAAGGCAAACCGCGTTCTGGGCGGAATTGTCGGTATTCCTAAGGGAATAATAATCGCTATGGCGTTCTGCCTTGTGATTATCCTTATAACCTCCTTTACCTCAGACGGATTCTTGATTTTTACCGACGAGGCGATGGAAAAATCCTGGTTTTTCTCACATATTGCGGCAATGAAGCTTATTTGACCGCCGCTTAATATGTTAAACGCTCCTACACCGCCGAGGAGCGTTACCCGATAAGGGTTTAAGGCGGAGGAATGGAGACAGCTATGAAACTTTGCTCAAAATGTAAAAAACGTCCCGCAGTGGTTTTCCTGTCGGACGCAATGAACCCGAACGCCGAGCCTAACGGGCTTTGCCTTGTCTGCGCTAAGGAATTAGGCATAAAGCCTATCGATGATATGCTTAAAAAAATGAATATTTCCGACGAGGATATCGAGCAGATGAGCGAACAGTTTATGGATTTAATGTCGCTTGACGGCGACGAGCCCGATGATGCGGAGCTTAACGACGAGACCTTTGATTTAGGCACCGCCCCCGCGATACCTATGTTAGGTAAGCTTTTCGGAAGTCTTACAGGTACAGGCAATTCCGAAAAGGAAAAAGAAAATAAATCCGACGTAAAGGACGGCGTGGATAAAAAACAGAAGAAAAAACGCCGCCGCTTTATGGAGCAGTACTGCACAAACCTTACGGATAAGGCTCGGTCGGGACAGATTGACGTTATAATCGGCAGGGAAAAGGAACTTTACAGGACTATACAGATTCTCTCCCGCCGTACCAAAAACAACCCCTGCCTTATAGGCGAGCCGGGTGTCGGTAAAACTGCTATTGCGGAGGGGCTTGCCCTTAAAATAGCTAACGGCGACGCGCCCGCAAGACTGCTTGATAAGGAAATTTATCTCCTTGACCTCACGGGGCTTGTGGCGGGTACCCAGTTCCGCGGTCAGTTTGAAAGCCGCGTCAAGGGTCTTGTTGAGGAGGTAAAGAGCGCGGGAAATATTATCCTCTTTATCGACGAGATTCACAACCTTGTCGGCGCGGGGGACTCTGCGGAGGGGTCTATGAACGCGGCGAATATCTTAAAGCCCGCCCTTTCCCGCGGTGAAATTCAGGTTATAGGCGCCACCACCTTTAAGGAGTACCGCAAGTATATTGAAAAAGATGCGGCTCTGGAACGCCGCTTCCAGCCTGTTACCGTCGAGGAACCGTCTTTGGCAGAGGCAGAAGAGGTGCTTATGGGCGTCAAGGGCTATTACGAGGGCTTCCACGGCGTCACGGTGCCCGACAGTATCGTTAAAAAGGCGGTTCTGCTCTCCGAACGCTATGTGACCGACCGTTATCTGCCCGATAAGGCTATCGACCTTTTGGACGAGGCGTGCGCCTGCGCAAGCCTTGCAAACAAGGCGGTTGACGAGCTTTATCTCGCCAATAAAAAGATAGCCGAGTACTCTGTAGAGCTTGAAAACCTCGAAAGCGAGGTTGAAAACCCCGATTACGAAAAGCAGGCAATGGTTAAGGCGGAGCTTGAAAAGTACAAGAATATCGCCGCGGGGCTGTATGAGCCCGCCTCTCACAACACCGTGACCGACGCGGATATTGCAAAGGTTATAGAGCTTTGGACGGGTATTCCCGCCTCTAAGGTGCAGGAAAGCGACCTTAAAAAGCTGGCTGGTCTTGAAGAGGCGCTTAATAAGCGGATAATCGGTCAGGAGGAGGCGACAAGGCTTGTCGCCGCGGCGGTAAAGCGCTCAAGGGTGCATACAAGCAATCTCCGCCGTCCAGCCTCCTTTATATTTGTAGGACCCACGGGAGTGGGCAAAACCGCCCTTGTAAAGGTGCTGTCCGAGCAGCTTTTCGATACTCCCGAGACCCTTATACGCCTTGATATGTCGGAGTTTATGGAGAAACACTCGGTCTCCCGCATTATCGGAGCGCCTCCCGGATATGTCGGCTATGACGAGGCGGGTCAGCTTACCGAAAAGGTGCGCAGAAAACCCTATTCGGTCGTGCTTTTCGACGAGATTGAAAAGGCTCACCCTGATGTTTTGAACGTGCTTTTGCAGATTCTTGACGAGGGCAGAATCACCGATGCTCAGGGCAGAACCGTCAATTTTGAAAACACCGTAATAGTTATGACCTCAAACGCGGGCAGCGATAAGGCAGAAAACCTTTTGGGCTTTGGCAGAACCCAGGCGGACGCGTCAAAGGAAAAGGCGCTTAAGGCGCTTGAAGGCTTTCTGCGCCCCGAATTTATCGCCCGCGTCGACGAAATTGTGGTGTTCAGCCCCCTCTCGGCAGAGTCGCTATGCAAAATCGCGGCGATTATGCTTGACGAGCTTAAAGCCTCGCTTTCGGAAAGGCTTATTGATTTTTCCTATGACGAGAGCGTTTGCAAATATCTTTCCGATAAATGCGGCGGCGGCAAGCGCGGAGCAAGAGAGCTGCGCAACGTTATCCGCCGAGAGATTGAAAACAAGGCGGTTGATATTATCGTGGAAAGCGGCGAGGGGAATTTAAAGGGGCTTTCTGTCACCGCCTACCCCGAATTAAGGCTTACCCCAGATTTCGCCTGAAAACGGTTATTCTATATAAATATTCGGCGATTAATCTGTCTAATTTAATGCTGAATATTAGAAATAAAAAAAATAAGGCTTTTTTTGAAAAAAATCCTTTATTTTTGAGTCAAAAATTGTTATAATGGATTGGATACTTATCAAATAGGGTATCTTAAAAGGTTAACATTGGATAATATCCATAAAAAAATTAGGAGGTTGATTCTCAATGAGTCACAAGTACGTCTACCTTTTCAGCGAAGGCAACGCAAACATGCGCGAGCTTTTAGGCGGTAAGGGTGCTAACCTCGCGGAAATGACCAATATCGGTCTTCCTGTTCCGCAGGGCTTCACCGTAACCACCGAGGCCTGCACACAGTATTATGAGGACGGAAGAAAAATTAACGATGAAATCCAGGCACAGATTATGGAGTACATCGACAAAATGGAAGGCATCACCGGCATGAAGTTCGGTGATAAGGAAAATCCCCTTCTTGTTTCGGTACGTTCGGGTGCGCGCGCTTCAATGCCGGGTATGATGGACACCATTCTTAACCTCGGTCTCAATGAAGAGGTTGTTGAGGTTATGTCCGCTAAGTCAGGCAACCCCCGCTGGGCTTGGGACTGCTACAGAAGATTTATTCAGATGTATTCCGACGTTGTTATGGAGGTCGGCAAGAAGTATTTTGAGCAGCTCATCGACGAGATGAAGGCTAAGAAGGGCGTTACTCAGGATATCGAGCTTACAGCCGAGGATCTTAAGGAGCTTGCAGGTCAGTTTAAGGCTGAATACAAGAGCAAAATCGGCAAGGATTTCCCGTCGGATCCTAAGGAGCAGTTAATGGGAGCTGTTGAAGCTGTTTTCCGTTCTTGGGACAACCCCCGTGCTAACGTTTACCGCCGCGACAACGATATTCCTTATTCCTGGGGTACCGCTGTTAACGTACAGATGATGGCGTTCGGTAATATGGGCGACGATTGCGGTACAGGTGTTGCCTTCACCCGCGACCCCGCTACAGGTGAGCGCGGCCTTATGGGCGAGTTCCTTACCAACGCACAGGGCGAGGACGTTGTTGCAGGCGTTCGTACTCCTATGCCGATTGCCGAAATGGCGGACAAATTCCCCGAGGCTTTCGCTCAGTTCAAAGAGGTTTGCGCTATCCTTGAGGATCACTACCGCGATATGCAGGATATGGAGTTCACCGTTCAGGCGGGCAAGCTCTATATGCTCCAGACCCGTAACGGTAAGCGTACCGCTAAGGCGGCGCTTAAGATTGCCTGCGACCTCGTTGATGAGGGTATGATCGACAAGAAGCAGGCTGTCGCTATGATCGATCCCCGTAACCTTGACACACTTCTCCATCCGCAGTTCGACGCTAAGGCTTTGAAGGCTGCTACACCCGCGGGCAAGGGCTTGGGCGCTTCTCCCGGAGCCGCTTGCGGTAAGGTTGTATTCACCGCTGAGGATGCTGAAGCTTGGAACGCCCGCGGCGAAAAGGTTGTCCTTGTTCGTCTTGAAACCTCTCCTGAAGACATCACAGGTATGAAGGCTTCTCAGGGTATACTTACCGTTCGCGGTGGTATGACCTCTCACGCTGCCGTTGTTGCCCGTGGTATGGGTACCTGCTGTGTATCAGGCTGCGGCGACATTATTATGGATGAAGAGAATAAGAAGTTCACCCTTGCAGGCAAGACCTACCACGAGGGCGACTATATCTCTATCGACGGTTCAACAGGTAATATCTACGACGGCATTATCCCGACCGTTGACGCTGAAATCGCCGGCGAGTTCGGCAGAATTATGGCGTGGGCAGACGAGTTCAGAACCCTTAAGGTTCGCACCAATGCCGACACTCCCACCGACGCTAAGAAGGCTCGCGAGCTGGGCGCTGAGGGTATCGGTCTTTGCCGTACCGAGCATATGTTCTTCGAGGCTGACAGAATCGCCGCTTTCCGCGAGATGATCTGCTCTGACACCGCCGAGGAGAGAGAAGCTGCTCTTGCTAAGATTCTTCCCTATCAGCAGGGCGACTTTGAACAGCTTTACGAGGCTCTTGAGGGTAACCCTGTTACCATTCGTTTCCTCGATCCCCCGCTTCACGAGTTCGTTCCTACAGAGGAGGCCGACATTGAGGCTCTTGCTAAGGCTCAGGGCAAGTCGGTTGAGGCTATTAAGAATATCATTTCAGGTCTTCACGAGTTCAACCCGATGATGGGTCACCGTGGCTGCCGTCTTGCGGTTACCTATCCCGAAATTGCAAAGATGCAGACCTCTGCCGTTATCCGTGCGGCTATCAATGTTAAGAAGAATCATCCCGATTGGAACATCGTTCCAGAGATAATGATTCCGCTTACCGGCGAGGTTAAGGAAATGAAGTTCGTTAAGGACATTGTAGTTGCTACCGCTGATGCTGAAATCGCAGCTGCGGGCGCCGAGCTTAAGTATGAGGTCGGCACTATGATGGAAATCCCGAGAGCCTGCCTTACCGCAGACGAGATTGCCAAGGAGGCTGAGTTCTTCTGCTTCGGCACCAACGACCTTACCCAGATGACCTTCGGCTTCAGCC
>JBJEOD010000269.1:0-7992 GCA_051880535.1 Acutalibacteraceae bacterium
TAAACCGAACCTGATTTTAATGGGAGGATTTCCGCTATTGCTTCATTAAAATACTCGTTAATCCGTCAAGGATTAACTGCGTTTTGTGCTTCGCACTACCAAAAATCCTCTCCCTTAAAATTCTACGACCTAAAATGAGCAGAATTTTGGATGATTTTTGGTGCGAAGGAGTTTGTAAGGCCGGCGCCTACAAATGACGACAAACCGAAAAGCACCGAAATTATGCCATTTTAGGCAGATTCGGATTATCCGTGTTCGCTTAAATTACTCAACCGAAAGGATATAGTAGTAAATCGGCTGACCGCCGTTAATAACAGTAATTTCGGTCTTAGAGCCGTATTTAGCCTGAATCTGTGTTTCAAGCTCCGCCGCCTGCTCGTCGGTCACGTCCTCGCCGTAGATAACTGTGATAAACTGGCTGTCGCGCTTAACCATCTGCTTTAAAAGCTTCATAACCGCCCTTTCAAGGTCGTCCTCTGTAAAGGAAATCTTGCCGCCGAGCATTGCTAAAAGCTCGCCCTTTTTAATCTGATGACCGTCAAAATCTGAGTCACGCGCGGCAAAGGTAACCTGACCTGTAGCAATGCGCTCGGTAGATTTCTGCATCTCAATCGCGTTTGCCTCAACGTCGGTATCGGGGTCAAAGGCAAGCATTGCCGAAATTCCCTGAGGAATGGTTCTTGTATGAATTACAATAACCTTTCTTGTGCTTATCGGAATGGTCTGCTCAGCCGCCATAATAATGTTTTTATTGTTAGGCAGAACAAAAACCGTCTCTGCAGGGGTGGACTCAACCGCTCTTAAAATATCGTCGGTGCTCGGGTTCATGGTCTGACCGCCGCTTACAACCGTATCAACGCCCAAGTCTTTAAACAGGCTTGCAAGCCCCTCGCCTGCGCAAACAGAGACGAAACCGACAGGCTTTGTGGGAGCCACAGGTGTAAAGGTTTCGGTGCGGTCGGCGGACTTCGCGGGCTTCTGCTTTGCGCTTTCCGAATCGTGCTTAGCGCGCTCGTGCTGGTCGCGCATATTTTCAATCTTCATATGCACAAGCTGACCGAAGGTAAGCGCCTTTTCAATCGCGTTGCCGGGGTGGTCGGTGTGAACGTGAACCTTAATAATCTCATCGTCGTCAACCACAACCACGCAGTCGCCTATGCTTTCAAGGTACGTCCTTAACTCAGAAGGCTCCTTGCCTGGCTCCTTATCACGGTTTACAATAAACTCCGTACAGTAAGTAAAGGTGATTTCGGTCTCGAACTCGCCCGCCGCGCTAACCGTGCCTTCCTCCTCGGCGCTTTCTGCGACGGCGTCAGACTGAATCATAACACCGTTTTCAAACACCGACATCATACCCTCAAGTATGGTGACAAAGCCCTTGCCGCCTGCGTCCACAACGCCCGCCTTTTTAAGGGTGGGGAGCAATTCAGGGGTCTGCTCCAAAGCGATTTTTGCGCCCTCAATAGCTGCGCCGAAAACGCCCAAAGCGTCCTTGCCCTCATTCAGCGCCGCCCTTGCGTGCTCGGAGGCTACTCGCGCCACGGTAAGTATTGTACCCTCGGTGGGCTTCATAACCGCCTTGTACGCCGCCTCGACGCCAAGCTCAAAGGCAAAGGCAATATTTTCGGCGGTCACAAATTCGTCATCGCCTATTCCCTTTGAAAAGCCCCTGAAAAGCAGAGAGGTAATAACGCCCGAGTTTCCTCTTGCGCCGCGAAGAAGCGCCGAGGCGTTGACCTTTGCTATCTTTCCTGCGGTTTCGCCGCTCAGCTTTTCAAGCTCTCTTGCCGAATTGCCGAGGGTCATAGACATATTTGTACCGGTATCGCCGTCAGGCACGGGAAATACGTTCAAATCATCAATTTGCTTGCGGTTGTTGGTAAGATTATTCGCGGCGGAAATCATAGCGTCGCGTAAAGTATCGCCGTTAAACAAATGTAAACACTCCTTAAAACAGGTTATTCCTTAATTCCGTCAATTTTTATTGTAACCTTATCAACGTTAATCCCAGCGGTTTCCTTAACCGCGTACTTAACCTTTTCGGTAATGCTTGCGGCGATAGCGTTGATGTTCATTCCGTAGGTAACCACAATATGAAGCTCCACGGATATAGAGTCTGCGTCACCCGTGACGGAAATCCCCGTATCCGCACGGTCGGTTTTTGAAATTTTGTTGAACAATTTCTGACGGCTGCTGTTCGGAACCATACCGACCACGCCGAAGCAGGAAGTAACCTCGTGTCCTATGAGCTTTGAAAGATACGCTTCGGAAATATCAATTTTGCCGAGTCTTGTCTCATAAGCTATCATAATATGTCCTCCTATATTATTTTAATTATTGTATTTATATGAGTCAATCGAAAAATAAATATCGCTCGCGGAGGAGTTATTTACATTTTCGATATTGTCATTGTAAAAAAGTACGCCTGTCCTGTAGCATACAGGGATAAACGGCATTTCGTTCTGCAAAACCGAGGCTATGTCGGCAACCGTGTTTTTGCCGCTGTAAAAGCCTTCTATAAGCTCCGCGGCGGTCGCGCTCTGTTCTTGGAGTTCTTCGGCGCCGTCTGACGACGGGTCGTTTTCCGACGAAGACGCAGACGAGGTATCAGACAAATCAGCGTTCGGCTCGGTGCCTTCGGGCTTCTTTACGCCGTATGCCGCACTGCCGCCCTCGGTAACAAGGCTCGACAAATCCATATTAGGAGTAATCTCCACCTCGCCGAAATATAGCTGAAAATTGCCCGCCTCCAGAGCCGCCTTATATTCCTCAAAGGTTTTTTCTACAACATTAATCTTAAAACCGCAGGCGGAAAGCTGATTGGCAATAAGCCTTGCCGCGGCAACGCGAAGACGGTTTTCCTTGTTTACAAGCAGATCAAGCTTGAGTCTTGTTCCGCCTGAATTTTTTCGCACGCCGTCGCTGTCAACCCTATTATATCCTATTTTCTCTAAATTCTCAACAGTTATTTCTTGATTTGCCGCAGTTTCTATGTTTTGAACCGATTTTACGGGCTTCCAGACAGGGTTGAAAAAGCCCGTTGCGGCAAGCGCGTTGTTATAATAGCTGTCCCTGCAAACCGCTGAGCGGTCGATTCCCGCCGAAATCGCCTGTCTTAATTCACTGCTTGACAAATCTCCGTAGGACTGATTAACCCCTATATAGACTAAGTGATTAATATTTATATTGAGCTTTTTTCCGCTCATTCTTAAAATATTTCCGTCCGAAATATCGCTGTAATACATATCCGCCGCGCCGATCTCAACATAATGCGAAAGCGATTCGCCGTCGGGAGCATTTATAAGGCGAATCTCCTTTATTGAATACGAGTCGGCGTTGCTTAGCGACCTCTCGTTTAAGACGAGCTTTGTAAACGAATCGTCAAGTTTATATCTTCCGCAGCCTATCGGAGGAATCTCCACGCTGTCGGAATCGGTTTGCTTAGCACTGTCCTTTTTTAGTATAGGAAAATCAAGCAGATTTACAAAATACGGGTCTGACCTTGAAAGCTTAAATACAACCGTATCAGAGCCGTTCGCCGCGGCAGAGGTCGCCTCGTAAAGCTTATATGCGTATCCCGTAGCTGAGCCTTTCGCAAGATTAAAGGAATAAACGACATCATCTGCCGAAAGCGTACTGCCGTCCGAAAATGAAACATTTTTAAGGGTGACCCTGCACACCGTACCGTCCTGTTCAACCTTTTGCGCAAGGCAGTAGGTGATGTTATACTCGTTATCAAGCTTTATAAGCGGCTCATAAAGCAGTTTACAGAGCTGACGGTTAGCATCGGTCGTGGCGGTATAGGGGTCGAAGGTATCTGACGAGGAGTAAAGCAGGGTAATATAATTGCGATCCGAGATGGCTGTACCGGATGTCTGGGGCAAATCCGAGGATGACAGCGTTTGCGTGTTGCCCCGACAGCCCGAAAGCAAAAAAAGCATTGCCGCCAAAAAAAGTGCGGCGGTGTTTTTAATTTTTTTCATTGATAGCTCCTTTCGCCGATAGTTATTTGATCGCTATTCTCTCAATTCCAACGGTGCGCCCCGTTTTAGGGTCAATATCAAAAATACAGCCGCAAAGCTGACATTTTCCGTCTGCAAGCTCAATTTTTGCGGGATTACCGTCCTTTAACCGATTAATAATAATTTCCGATTTAACGCCCAGCACCGAATCTATAGGTCCTGTCATACCGAGGTCTGTGATATATCCTGTTCCGTTATTTAAAATCTGCTCGTCCGCGGTCTGGACGTGGGTATGCGTGCCGAAAAAAGCGGAAGCTCTGCCGTCAAGATAGAGCGCAAGCGCACGCTTTTCACTCGTTGCCTCAGCATGAAAATCGACAATTATTATCTTAGCACCGTCTTCCCTCGCCATTTCGACTAACTCGTCCGCCGCCTTAAAGGGATTAGCCGCGCCCGATTTTTCAAGATAAAGCGTTCCGCATAAATTTATAACAGCGGCTGTGGTGTAGCCCAAATCGACAAGGCATATCCCCTTCCCGTTTTGAGCCTCGGGAAGATTGTGCGGGCGCAATACAAATTCGTTTTCATCAAGATAATCAAAAACCTGCTTACGTCTGAGCGTATGGTTCCCGCCCGTAATTACGTCAGCACCGCAGGCGAAAAGACTTTCCGCACTCTCGGGCAGGATACCGTTGCCGTCCGCTGAATTTTCGCCGTTTATAACCGTCATATCAATTTTTTTATCCCGTTTTAATACGGGCAAAACGCGTCTTACCTCGTCGCAGCCGATACTGCCGCAAACGTCACCGACCGCAAGTAATCTCATAGTTTTCTCCTTGGGTGTTTAATTGTCATACTAATATATTATAACATAAATTTCTTATATTTCAACGAAAACTATTGACAAAAAAATTTTTATCGGTTAAAATCATTAAGTAATAAATTTTTAGAGGTGTCGTCAAACAGGTATTGCACTTACTTTGGGAGCATAGACGGTATTCGCACCGCACGAAAGCGAAAACCGCCGAAAACCCTTCAACCATGCGGATTTCGGGCGGTTCGAAAAATGAAAAAGAGCAGTCAAAAATTTGTTTGACCACAAATTTGACCACTTATACGACCACAATTAAATAACTATCGGGGTGTGGCGCAGTTGGTAGCGCGCGACATTTGGGATGTCGATGCCGCAGGTTCGAACCCTGTCACTCCGACCAAAAATGACCCAAAGCAGAGATTCAATCTCCACTTTAGGCCATTTTTTATTACTATTTTGGTGTTATATCCCCACTTTTAGAAAACTCGCAAATTTTTGACCACATAATCAAATGAGGTTTGCAAAATTTCCTTTTCTTTGATTACTGAGGCTCAACTCACCTTTTTCATTGTGGAAAAACTCATAATTTTATGATATACTGTATTAAAGTCCGTTTTATGGGACACCACTTGTGATATAAAACAACTGTAAACTCAAAAGAGTATTATTACGAGAGATACGAGATGATCATGATGAGCAACACAATTAGCGATGCCGTAAGCAAACTTTCAGCAATTACTGACCAGACACCCATAGATTGGGATGCCTTTGATTCTCTTCTCAAAGGATTAGAGAATATAAATTTCTACGATGACCAATACGAAGAGACGATATTGTCTGAATTCATTATGGATGGCGATTTCTATAATCGTGGCTTCATTCTTGCAGACGTAGTCCGTCATTTCCTCGCTTGCGGTTACGATGTTTCTGCAAACGATGGCTTAAATGGTGGTCTGGCACTTCATTCGCTTTGTTGGTCATCGTATGACCACCACATTTTGGAGGCTGCGAAAGTTCTTATGAATGCCGGTGCACCCGTCACATATAGAACCAGTGACGATGATCCAAATGAAGAGCCAAGCGGTCTTCTTGGAAGCATAAGTTGGAAGCTTTCCGGTGCTTGGATGGTGGATAAAGACTATGCTTGGGCAAACACACTAGAAGCCTACTATGCTATGACAGAAGCCAATATTGCAGGCAAGGATTACAATTCCATCGATAATTACTTTGCTTGTATCGGAAAACCTCTTACTGCTATTTCGGCCATTAAGAATGGAGATACACTCTCTTTGCAGAATGAGGGTGTTCTCTCGGTCTACGCAGAGCCTATTGTTATGTGGTTTGGAGACAAACCTTTGGTTATAAGCTGTTACACGGACTTTGTCGTAAACCCCGTGTATGCCGACGACAAGAAAAACGAACTTTGCGATGTAACCAATGGGTTTTCTTCCATTATCGGTGCTACGCTAAAAGAAGTGCAGTACATAGGTACTACCATTTGCTATTTTGAATTTGATAATGGCCAACAGTTGTTTTTTGCCAGCCGTGACATCGGCAACAGAAAACGAGTTGGCACTTTTGAGATCCGTGCCAAAGGCAATACTGTAGATATCGAAAGCCTCAAAATTGAAAGCATATGTGGCATAAACGGAACTACATTTGCAAGTACTGTCACAGACTACGAGGAGAATGCAATTGCCCTCTTCTGCGATGGGGCGGCATATCTCCTGTTCCTTTGTCCCGGCAGTAGTAATAAATACAAGTTTGGCATCTGCTCCTGTGCCAAAGAGTTACTCAAGGAATATGCGCGTCAATACCCACTAAAAAACCACTCACAGATTACCTGTATTTACGAGCAAGACAATCTTCAAGCAATCCGTATTGATTACCCGGAGGGGCATTTCTATATGCTTGCTACGGAGTATGATATAGAACTTCAACTCAATGATAGACTGTATGATCCTTTAGCGAACTCCGTTTTACCCCGTATGGAGGGTACGCACATGGAGTTCTGGAAAAGAAAGGATGCGTGATAATTTATGAAGCTGTTTTCAAATTATGAGGCCATAAAGTTTTATCAAGAAAATTTGATATTCATAACCCACAACGGGTTTCTATACTACATCTATAACCCCAAGTACAAGCATTGGAGAAAGCACTCGAATGCAGGCAACGACCACATTACAGTGGCTAATTACGATGATGTAACAAAAGAAGAACTCATGGACGCGATGAACGGTGTTTTTCCCAAAAGTGAAAATGATTTTATGCGGTTGTGTAATTCCTCTCAACTGTGCATCCTAGATATGCTTGGGTTACTCAAGGAGGATTATGCAAATTATATGGCAGATAACGTCATCTACCACACGATTCATCATTTTTTGTTAGAGTCGGATATTTGCCATAAGTCTTATGAAGGGATTCAAAAACTGCTTGATGCTGCCGTAGCAAACCATTATGACAACGACCAGGTTGTTACACAAATAAAGGAGCTTTCCTTAAAAATCATCGGCAGAAACATTTTCAAAAGAGAGATCGGTATAGTAGATGGACATGACAGTTCCTCGTATTTTTGGATCATGCCCGTTAGAGTCATTGACTATGAAGATACCGCTGACTTGGATAGTGTTGCAGAAATGCGAAGCTGTGAGATTTCAATTGAAGAAGACGATGTGGCTCAATATCTCACACCGTTCCTCTACGAGTATTTCAATGAAGAACTCAATGCGAACAAGAAGAGAAAAGGTGTTTCCGGCTTTGAATGGTATTTAGAACACAACTATTTCACATTCGAGCAGATGGCGAATATCCTAAAAGACATCACAGATACCGTTGATGCTTTAGCGTCTGGAAGAGAAACCGAATACACAAAAAAGTTGAAAATTAAGAGGGGCACCTCGACCTACCAGTTGCTATATGCGAAAAACCTTAGTGATGAAGAAGTCGCAGAGTATAATGCCAACAGACCTGCAGAGGATGACACTGAAATCGGACTTATTATTGATTTCTATCAGCGATTTGTCTATAGGATGGAATATATGATGAGAGTTGGTAAAGAAAAAGGCTATAATTTAATATCTTTTATGGGACCATAAAAACCATAGCGAAATTAAGCAGTTATGACCATTAGGTCGTGGCTGCTTTTTCTTTGTCTACTGCATCTCAAATTTTGACAGGGTGACTTTTTCGGTCACCCTGTCATTTTCTCTTTTTCCG
>JBJEOD010000270.1:0-1803 GCA_051880535.1 Acutalibacteraceae bacterium
AACAATGGCGTTGCGCGTACTGATTTTCATTGACGACTATTTCAACTGCCTCACCGTCGGTTCGGTTATGCGCCCCGTTACCGACTCGCACAAGATTTCTCGCGCAAAGCTTGCCTACCTTATAGACGCGACCGCCGCGCCTATCTGTATTATCGCACCGATTTCCTCCTGGGCGGCGGCGGTAAGCGGTACGGTCGAAGGCGTTAACGGAATTTCGCTCTTTATTAAAACAATTCCTTACAATATGTACGCGCTTCTCACTATTTTAATGGTTATACTTATGTCGGTGCTCAACGTTGATTACGGAACTATGCGCACCCACGAGGAAAACGCCGCAAAGGGCGACTTGTTTACCACGGGTGAAAACACATATTCTTCTGCGGCGGAGACTCCCGTTACCACTAAAGGCAAGGTTATCGATCTTGTTCTGCCCGTTATCGTGCTTATCGCGCTTTGCGTTACGGGTATGATTTACACGGGCGGTTTCTTCTCCGGCACAAACTTTATCGACGCCTTTGCAGATTGCGACGCGGCGTACGGTCTGTCGTTAGGCTCAATCGGCGCGTTAATTGTCATTGTAATTTACTATATGTGCCGCAGGGTATTAAGCTTTAAGGACTGTATGAACGCTGTTCCCGAGGGCTTTAAGCAGATGGTTCCCGCTATACTTATTCTTACCTTTGCTTGGGCTTTGAAGTCTATGACGGGCCTTTTAGAGGCGGGTGCCTATGTTTCCTCGCTTGTTGAGTCGGCTACCGCAGTTCAGATTCTTCTGCCCGCAATCCTCTTTGTGGTAGCGGTTGGTCTTGCCTTTGCGACAGGCACCTCCTGGGGTACCTTCGGTATTCTTATTCCGATTGTTACGGGCGTTTTTGAAAAGGAGCTTGCAAACGTTTCCTCGACGGGAGTTATTCCGTCAATGGTTGTTATTTGCATTTCCGCCTGCCTTGCGGGCGCTGTATGCGGCGACCATTGCTCACCGATTTCGGACACAACGATTATGGCGTCAACGGGCGCGCAGTGCAATCACGTTAACCACGTTTCAACCCAGCTGCCCTATGCTTTGACCGTAGCGGGTATCTCGCTGGTATGCTACTTACTCGCTGGCTTTGTTCAGAATGTGTTTGTGATCCTCGGTACAGGTATAGTGCTTCTGACCGCGCTTATGCTTATTCTTCATTTTGTGAACAATAAAAAGGCTAAGGCATAAAAACAGTTGAAAAAACTCTCCGATACGGCTATAATGGTTGTATCGGAGTTTTTTTATACAGAACAAAATATTAAACTTCATTTTTAACGGCGGACAGTCGAGGACGCCTGTCCATACACAATTACAGGAGAATTAAAATGAAAAATTATAAATTGGTTTATCTTAATGAAAATATACGTCTTTCAAGAAAAAAGGATTTAGCCGACGCTGAGGCGGTTTTGAATCAATACAGCGCCGACGGATGGATACTACAGCAGATTGTAAGCCCTGCAGATTTAGGCGGAGCATTGATTGCGGTAATGTATAAAGAATAATTTATTTTCGACGGTTGAAAGGACAGCAAGCTTTGGAACGGGTATTTGAAAAGCATATTGAGATTGAGCGCAGTATAATTAAAAAATTCCGCAAGCCCATCTGGAATAATTTTGTGGGCGCGGTGCAGGAATATCAGCTGATTTCGGCGGGGGACAGGATAGCGGTTTGCATTTCGGGCGGCAAGGATTCGATGCTGCTTGCTAAGTGTATGGAGCAACTGCAAAAACACAGCGAGATACCGTTTGAATGTATTTATCTTGTAATGGACCCCGGCTACA
>JBJEOD010000271.1:0-1800 GCA_051880535.1 Acutalibacteraceae bacterium
CAACGTTATTGTCCTTGGCAACGCCTCTGATTAATGTCTTTTCCATTTTAACAGTCTCCTTTACGATTGTGCCGGGTTTGTTTTCAAGGCTTGAAAGCACCTCAAGCTCTACATTGTATTTCTTAGCCATCTCAACCGAGCGGTTGTTGAGAACCTGCGCGCCCAAGGTTGCAAGCTCAAGCATTTCGTCATAGGTAATCGCGTCAAGCTTTTTAGCGTTAGGCACCTTGCGAGGGTCGGCGGTGTAAACGCCGTCAACGTCGGTGTATATCTGGCATACGTCCGCCTTCATTGAGGCGGCTATAGCAACCGCGCTTGTATCCGAGCCGCCGCGGCCTAAGGTGGTTATATCGTCATATTTGTTAAGACCCTGAAAGCCCGCGACTATAACTATATTGCGCTTTGAAATCTCGTTGCGGATGCGCTCGGAATTAACATTCTTAATACGTGCGATACCGTGGTTTGAGTCGGTAGAAAAGCCTGCCTGCCAGCCAAGCAGGGAAATTACGGGATAGCCTAATTTCTCGATTGCCATTGCAAGCAGAGCGATAGACATTTGTTCGCCTGCGGAAAGGAGCATATCAAGCTCGCGCTTTGAAGAGCCGTCGGGATTTATCTCCTTTGCCTTCTCGATTAAATCGTCGGTGGTGTCTCCCTGTGCCGAAACGACAACTACAACGTCGTTGCCCTTCTTGTAATCGTCGATAACGATATTGGCGACATTAAATACCCTTTCGGCGTTGGCGACCGACGAGCCGCCGAATTTTTTTACTATCAGTGACATTTATTTAACCCCCAAAAAAATTAGAAAAAGGTATGCAGAGCTTTAAGCGAGGAAAGGTTTTCAAAGCGCGAAAGCTTTTCATTAATAACGCTTTCCTTTTCCTCGTCGGTGATAAAGGCTATCTCGCCGCGGAACTTGTTTTTAACGCAGGTAACGGCGGGGAAGAGAGCCTCAAACTGTTTTTCAAGTCCTTCAAAATCCTCAGACGAGACACGGACGTAAAGCCTTGAAACCTCGTCGTATTCATTATCCACATAGTCGGGCGCGCCGTTCTCCCAATTAAGGTATTTGCGCGCGCTTAAATGCTTGACGCAGTCGATAACGTCGGCTACAACCGCGCTTGCGGTAGCCTCCTTGCCCGCGCCCTTGCCGTAGAACATAACCTCGCCCGTCTGGTCGCCGTTTACCATAATTGCGTTGAAAACGCCGTTTACCCCCGAAAGAACACATTCGCGGCTTACAAGGGTAGGACGTACCGACGCGGTGATTTTGCCGTTCGGGAGCTTTTTCGCCCTGCCGATAAGCTTTATAACACAGCCGAAATTGTCCGCCGATTCTACGTCGTCAAGGGTAATATCGGTGATGCCCTCGGTCTTAACCTGATCGGGATAAACGTGTCTTCCAAAGCCCAAAGCAGCTAAAATGCAGACCTTGCGGCAGGCGTCGTGACCCTCAATGTCGGCGGCGGGATTTTTCTCGGCAAAGCCCTTTTGCTGGGCTAAGGCGAGCGCCGCGTCAAAATCCATATTATCCACTATCATTTTATTTAAAATAAAGTTTGTTGTGCCGTTTAATATTCCCGCGATTTCGGTTATTTCGTTCGCGGCGAGACACTGCGCTATCGGGCGAAGCACGGGTATACCGCCGCCGACCGACGCCTCAAATAGGAAATTAACGTTATTTTCGTTGGCAATGCGAATAAGCTCCGCACCCTTTGCCGCGACAAGCTCTTTATTAGAGGTCGCCACACTCTTTCCCTTTAAAAGACAGCTTTTTACAAAGTCGTAGGCGGGATT
>JBJEOD010000272.1:0-7941 GCA_051880535.1 Acutalibacteraceae bacterium
GTATCAAGCACGCACTGCCCGTCCTTCTGACATAAAACTACATCCATTCCATAGCCGCCAAGCGATTTAGCACAGTTTTGTCCTAATTCCGTTGAATCGTCAGCTATGACAATCTTTAACTTTTTTCCCATTAATTTGCTACCTCCAATATTTTTCTTTACATATATTACCACGTTTTTACGTGTATTTCAAGTGATAATACAAAAAAAGTGGAAAAATTTTGAAAAGTTACATTTAATGCCGGTTTAAAAGAAATTTCGACAAAGCAAAACTACGCCTTTCGGTTATTTACGTCATTTTTTGCAGAGACAGTTTTTTTATCGCGAAAATAATTGACAGAAAAAAGAAACCGAAAACAACCGCGACTTAAAAACTGTCGCGGCTGTTTCATAATTGTATAATGCAGGATTAATAGTTTTCCGCGCTGATTTCAAAAAAGCTCTTCGGGTGAGCGCATACAGGGCATACCTCGGGTGCCTTAGTACCGACCATAATATGACCGCAGTTACGGCATTCCCAAACCTTAACCTCACTCTTTTCAAAAACGGAGGCGGTTTCAACGTTTTTAAGGAGTGCGCGGTAACGCTCCTCGTGATGCTTTTCAATAGCGGCTACCATACGGAATTTGGCGGCAAGCTCAGGGAAGCCCTCCTCTTCGGCGGTTTTTGCAAAGCCGTCGTACATATCGGTCCACTCGTAATTCTCGCCCTCAGCGGCGTTAAGGAGGTTCGCGGCGGTATCGCCTAAGCCTTCTAACTCCTTAAACCACATTTTGGCGTGCTCCTTCTCATTCTCTGCGGTCTTTAAGAAAAGGGCAGAAATCTGCTCATAGCCCTCCTTCTTTGCAACCGAGGCGAAATAGGTGTACTTGTTTCTCGCCTCTGACTCACCCGAAAAAGCGGCGCGTAGATTTTGCTCGGTCTTGGTTCCTTCATACTTACTCATTTTTGTTTTCCTCCTGAAAATTTTTATATGTGATATAGATATTTCTATATACAAGCTATTCATTGATTTCGGCAATAGTAACGCCGTTTTCGCCCTCGCCGAAGGTGCCTGTGCGGAAGGTTTTGATATTTTTGTGGGTTCGCAGGTGCGCCTGAACCGCCTTTCTAAGCGTTCCCGTGCCCTTACCGTGAATTACCGTAACGGTGGTAATGCCCGAAAGCACCGCGTTGTCGATATACTTATCAAGCTCTAAAATAGCCTCGTCCGACGCCATTCCGCGCAGATCCACCTCCCCCGAAACCGTGCGGTTTGCGCGGGAGACCAGCCCTGAAACGCGGCGCGTTTTCTTAAACTCCGAGGAGTCGCCGCCCTTCTTTTTAAGGCGAAGATTACTGTAATCCGTCCACATTTTTATTGAACCTGAAACCACCAGCGCCTGCTTTTTCTCGGGCTTGATATCAAGCACGGTCGCCTCGCGGTTAATATCCGCCACAAGCACGGTATCGCCCTTTTGAAGAGCGGTCACCGCCTCGCCCGCGGCGGCGCGCTTAGTAACAGGGTCGGCGCTTTCCTCAAGCTCGTTTAAGGTTTTCTTATAATCGGCGCGCGCCTTTTCTGCAAGCCTTGCCGCGTTTTCGGCGTTTAACTGCTTTTTCATTTCCTCCAGCTCGTTTAAAAGCTGTGAAGACTTGTACCTCGCGTTTTCGATTATGCGGTTAGCGGTCTCGCGGGTCTCGTTCATAAGCTTTTCCTGCTTGACAGAAAGCTCATGCTCCCGCTGTTCCGCCTTTTTCTTTGATTCTTCAAGCCTGTAACGAAGCGCCTGTGCCTGACTGTGCTCCTGCTCCGCCCGATTTTTTGCCGTTTCAAGCGCGGCGACAACCCGCTCAAAGCGCATATCGCTGTCGGACACCTGCTGTCTTGCGTTCTCAATTATGCTTTCATCAAGTCCTAAGCGACGCGAGATAGCAAAGGCATTCGAGCGCCCCGGCATACCGATTATCAGTCTGTAGGTAGGCTTCAGGGTAGTCACATCAAATTCACAGGAGGCGTTTTCCACCCTGTCGCTGTCGATAGCGTAGGATTTAAGCTCAGGGTAATGGGTCGTAGCAACCGTTTTTGTTCCCAAAAGCTTAAGACGCATTAAAATAGCCTTTGCAAGGGCGGCGCCCTCTACGGGGTCGGTACCCGCGCAAAGCTCGTCAAAAAGCACCAAGGAATCGTTGTCTGCCTGCTCGGTTATCGATATTATGTTAACCATATGTGACGAAAAGGTGGAAAGAGACTGCTCTATGCTCTGCTCGTCGCCGATGTCGGCAAAAATTTTACCGTAAATCGCGATTTTACTGCCGTCGTCTGTCGGAAGCATTAGTCCGCACATTGCCATCAGGGTGAGCAGACCCACCGTTTTAAGTGTTACGGTCTTACCGCCGGTATTAGGACCCGTGATAATAAGGGTATCGTATTCGTGACCTAATTCAAGGGTAACAGGTACCACGGTCTTATAATTAATAAGCGGGTGGCGCGCACGCTTTAAATAGGTGTAGCCGTCCTTATTTACCTCGGGCATACTCGCCTTCATTTTATAGGCAAGCTTTGCCTTTGCAAAGATTAAATTAAGCTCGCTAAGCGCGTTATACGAATAAATAATACTGTCCGCAAAACCGCCCGCCTCGGCTGACAGCTCGGACAGAATACGCTCTATTTCCTCCTGCTCGCGAAGCTTCAGCACCCTTATTTCGTTATTGGTCTCAACTACGGTCATAGGCTCTATAAATATTGTAGAGCCTGTCGAGGAGGTGTCATGTACTATTCCGCTTATCTGCCCCTTATGCTCTGCCTTAAGGGGAACAACAAACCTGCCGTCCCGCTGGGTGACGATTGCCTCCTGCAAGTATTTTGCACTCGGTCCTCTTACAAGCTTGTCCAGCGTCTCCCGAATCTTGCCCGATTTTGCCGTGATTTTGCGCCTTATATCGTAAAGCGCGGGCGAGGCGTTATCGTTTAACTCCTCCTCCGATTTTATTGCAAAGGTAATCTTTTCTTCAAGATATTTATTAGGCACAAGGGCGGAAAACAGCGGGTCGAGGGTGGTATTCTCCATTCCCGAGCAGTCCGCCCGCCAGTTCTTTACAGAGCGTATAACACGCAGGGTCTCCCCGATGTCCAAAAGCTCGGGGATTGAAAGCACCGCCGACGCTTCTGCGCGTCTGAGAAAAGAGGAAACGTTCACCACCGCCCCGAAGGAGGGCGCGGAATAGCGGGACATAAAGGTATATGCGTCCCCCGTGTTTTTAAGGGCGCCCAAGACCGCGTTAATATCGGTCTGAGGCACAAGAGCGCGCGCCGCCTCCGCCGCGTCGGCAAGCGATGCCTCCCCGGCTAACATATTTAAAATTTTATCAAGCTCAAGAGTTTTTAAATATCTCTCGATTTTATAGTCCATACTAACTCCTTAATTCGCCGAAATGCTGTTGTAAAAATCAAGCGCCGCAAAGCGGTGGTCGGTCTGGAAGGTAATGTATTTACCCGTAATCTCCGAAAGCCGTTTCGCGCTTTCATTCGGAACGGTAAAGGAATAAAGCCTTGAAAATTCCGAATAAACAATATGCCGCATTGCCGAAAGCAGGGTGCGGTCAAGCGTGGCAAGCCCCGCAGTTTCCTCCTTGCAGTCCGCGCATAAAAGCCTGCCGCCCGATATATCAAAATACATTATATCGTCCTCAAATTTTCCGCAGCCCGAACAGGCTACAAGGTCGGGCATAAAGCCCGAAAGCGCCGCCGCTCTAAGCTCGGTTATAGCCTTAATTAGCGGCGGATACCGCTTTTCCTTGGTTAAAAAATGCAGAGAATTAAGCACTAACCGCAAAAATTCGCCGTCAGGCACTCCCGAGGATACCAGCACATAGCACAGCTCGCAGAAATACTGCGCTAAGGAAAGCACCTCAATTTCACTGCCCGCGCCGAAGAAAAGCCTTATCGGCGAAGCCTCGTAAATTTTATAGGTATCCTTTTTCTTTAATATCGTAAAGCTTGAATATGTAAGCAGGCTAGTCGCCGCGCCCTTTTTGGATTTTACAGACTTAGCGCCCGCCGCAAAAGCGCGGATAATGCCGTAATCACGTGTAAAGAGAGTAACCAGACGGTCACTCTCCCCCACGTTCATTTCCTTTATCACCAAAGCCTCGGTCGTAAAACGCGTCTCTGATTCCTTCACCGATTCCGTTCTCCTTCCGTGAGCTTATAAAAGTCAAATAATCACTTACACTGCCGCTTTTTAAGAAATTTTCCCACGATTTTTCTGTTTCCATTTCATATACCGCCTGTCGTAAAAGATTACACTAAAAGTTTTCTCTTTTACGGCGGTCATTATGATAGGAAATTACAGTAAATTCAAGCTCAGTCAAGCCCGAAGGTGTGAATAAGTCCCTGACGGTTGCGCCAGTCCTCCTTGACCTTTACCCACAGCTTAACTGACGCGCGGATACCGAAAAATTCTTCAATATCGCGCCTTGCAAGGGTGCCGATTTTTTTAAGCATAGCGCCGCCCTTGCCGATAATAATACCCTTGTGGGATTCCTTTTCGCAGATAATCGTAGCCTCAACCTCTAATATCGGCTCTCCCTCGGCGGTGTCCCGCTCCACAAAGCGTTCAAGATCTACCGCTATTCCGTGCGGAACCTCCTTATCAAGGCTGCGTAACAGCTTTTCCCTAATCATTTCGGCAACCATAACCCTTTCGGGCTGGTCGGTAATATCCTCGTCGCCGAAATAATGGGGCGAGGGCTTGGAAAAGGCGTACAGCTCGCTTAAAAGAATATCCACGCCGTCGCCCGTTTTTGCCGAAAGAGGTACTACCGCGCTGAAATCAAACTCCCTTGTATAAAGGGTGATAAGGGTTAAAAGCTCTTCTTTTTTTAGGAGCAAATCAATTTTATTGATAACAAGCACCGCCTTAAGCTTTCTGCGGCGAAGCTCCTTAATAAGCTCAGCTTCAGCCGGCGGAAGTCCGCCTTCAAGGCTGAACTTAGGCGCCGCCTCAACAACAAGCACGGCGGCGTCCACGTCCGCCATACCGTCGCCGACCGCCTTGTTCATATTTTTATCAAGCATATTCCTCGGCTTATGAAAGCCGGGCGTGTCGATAAAAACAAGCTGGTCCGCGCCCTTTGTTAATATTCCCGTAATTTTGGTGCGGGTGGTCTGCGGCTTGTCCGAAACAATCGCCACCTTCTGCCCCAGAATACGGTTCATAAGGGAGGATTTTCCCACGTTCGGTCTGCCGATAATAGTAATAAACGCCGATTTTTCCTTCATTGATTTTTCCCTTTAGAAATTATTATGCGCTGTCAAAGCTATGTATCAAAGCTTGTTGACCGCAAGACCGAGGGCGTCAAGCACCGCTTCCTCCTTCTCGCGCATAACCGTTTTTCTGAGTCCGCCCTGCTCATGGTCGTAGCCTAAGAGATGGAGCATTGAATGAACGGTTAAGAAAGCCACCTCGCGCTCGATTCCGTGACCGTAAAGCTCTGCCTGCGAGAGGGCGTGCTCAACCGATATAACAATATCGCCGAGCATCTTAGCGCCGGTCTCGGGGTTTTCGTCGAATTTTCCGTTTTCGCCGAGCGGGAGGGAAAGCACGTCGGTCGAAGCGTCGATATTGCGGAACTTAGAGTTCATTTCCTTTATCATCTCGTCGTTGACAAGGGTGACGTTAACCTCCGCGGACTCTTCAAAGCCTTCAAGCTTAAGGGTTGCGATACACGCCTTTCTGATAAGCAATCTCGTACCCGTGGGAAGCTTGATCCTCTTCTGATTGTCTGTAATATTTACCTTTACACTCATTTCTTTTCTGCACTTCTTTCATAAGCTTTTATAATTTCCTGAACAAGGCGGTGACGGACAACGTCGCGCCCTGTCAGGTAATGTATTGCAATATCGTCAACGTTTTTAAGGATCTTAACTGCGTCCTTAAGTCCCGAGCGTTTGCCGTCGGGCAGGTCTATCTGGGTGATATCCCCTGTTACGACCGCCTTTGAGTTAAAGCCCAGCCGCGTTAAAAACATTTTCATCTGCTCTGTAGTGGTGTTCTGCGCCTCGTCAAGGATAATAAAGCTGTCGTCCAGCGTTCTTCCTCTCATATAGGCAAGCGGAGCCACCTCAATATCCCCGCGCTCCTGACATTTCTGGAAATTTTCAGCCCCCAGCATATCGAAAAGCGCGTCGTAAAGCGGGCGGAGATACGGGTCAACCTTTTGTTGCAAATCGCCCGGAAGAAAGCCCAACTTCTCGCCCGCCTCAACCGCGGGTCGGGTGAGGATAATGCGGTTGACCTCCTTTGCCCTGAAGGCGCTTACGGCGCTTGCAACTGCAAGGTAGGTTTTTCCCGTACCCGCAGGACCCACGCCTATTGTTATAGTATTTTTCTTAATAGCGTCAATATACTGCCGCTGTCCTATGGTTTTGGGCTTTACAGGCTTCCCCTTGGCGGTTATGCAGACGCAGTTCGCATCGGTCACGGCGCTTATCTTGCCGTCCTCCCCGTCCTCAACAAGGGAGGCGACGTAATTTATGCTCTGCTCGGTTATCTGCTCGCCCTTGTTTATCATAGCAAGCAATCCCTCAACCGTGCGCGCCGCGTGCATAACGTCGGTTACCTCGCCCTTAATTTTAATCTGAGAGCCGTGCGAGGTTATTACTACCCTGTACTTTTTTTCAATGCGCTTTATGTTCTCGTCAAAGTTCCCGAACAGATTTACAATCTGCTCAATACGTTCAATATCTACCGTCTGTTCAAACAAGCCTTACGCTCCTTAGACCTTATTATTTTTGTTGGTTCTTAGTATATTATACCACATTTTTTTCTAATTTCCAGTATTAAATAACATAAATTCTTGAACAGCTATATTTTCCTCCGCCGAAATGACCGCTTTTAGGCAAATACCCCCCTCAATTTCGTCAAATTCACGATTTTTGACCTCAAAATCGCTGATATTTTCTACCTGCGCCTCTATCCTTAAACCCTCTTCAAGCTGCTCTGAAAGCTCATTTTTTGTAAGCTCAACCTCCTTTTCGACGGTTTCTTCAAAATATTTTGTATACAGCCTTATCGGCAGCTTTTTACCCAGAAATACCGCCTCCTTCATTTCTGTTCGGCTTTCGTAAGTCCCCTTTTCGCGCCCCAAGTAAAGCGGAATTTCAATTCCGAAAAAGGAAAGCACCCTTTTACTCCTCACCCTGCCCGTTTTCTCGCTCACGGTTTGCTTATAATATGCGCTTACACTAATAACCCTTTCGGTTTTGGCGGTAATACTGCCCGAGGAATGAACAAACTGTGTGCTGTCCGCACGCTCAATAGCTCCTGAAACAAGCAAATCCCCTTTTGCGACTATGTCCCCCGGCTTAACTAAGCAGTTGCCGGAGGTTATATCGATTTTGGTGATAATCCCGTCCGCCGACGCCTTGAGATTGGTGGCAACGCTCTTATCCTCCGCCCTTTGCGCCGCCTCGGTTACGTTGACCGTAACCCTACAGCCTTCTATATTTACCGACGCCCACGCGAGCTTATCCAGCTCTAACAGCAACTCCTGCTTTGCGATTTTGGGATTTACCGAGTCCTTTAATACTCCCTCTTTTATCCCTATCTTTTCACAGGCGGCCAGAATTTCCCTTTCGGGAACGGTTTTGTTGCCGCTTACCTCGACTGTCCAGATAAAGCAGGACATAAGCTTTAAAAAGCAGAGAAAAAGCGCCGCGCCCGCAGGTATACCGAAGCGGCTTTTATACCGCCTTACAATAAACGGCAGACCCTGTTTTTTTATTATATGCGCTCTTATGCCCTTTCCCCTGATTAAGGCGGGCAGGGCTTTAAAATCCCTAACCGTGATAAAACAGCGGATTTTTTGCCCCCTGCGTTTTAAATTCCAAAGGCATATTCCGTGCTTGGCGCAGACGTTGAGTATCACCTCTGCGACGTCGCCCGAAAATTCAACCTCT